>JADMKO010000138.1 GCA_015478785.1 Chryseobacterium sp.
CAGTACTTTGGTGACCAGTTTGTGTAATTATCTCAATGCAAATATTTCTTTTGACAACAGTATTATTACTTTTTCAAATGCCGGAACTACCTTAGGAAATTGTCCGAATACTCCACCTTATGATGCTTATAATACTTTCGAAAGCAAATATTTTGGAATATTTTTCGGTACTGATACCACATCAGGGTTCTACCCAACGTATTCTTATGTTATTGAAAACATCAACACTATTTTAAGATTAACGCTCACAAATCCCAACGGTGACAAAGCCTATTTCTGGAGCAGTCATCTTTCGACAGCAGATTTTTCACTTTCAGATCTTCAAATTGTACCCAATCCCGTTTCTGATTACTTCATCATAAAAACGAAAAATTCCAACGATAAACTTTCTTTATTCATCACAGATTCTTCAGGAAAAAAAATGATGGAAGAAAACCTTAAAAACAATCGGGAATATTCTATTGATGTTTCCCATTTCTCTACAGGAATTTATTTTGTGACTATTAAAAATGACCGGCAATTCTTAATAAAAAAGATATTAAAAAAGTAAACAGAATGATACTTTTTTAGCAAATGTTCATTTATAGTCTGAATTATATAAAAAATAATCTTAAATCTTTCTTCGGGAATTTCTCCTAAATACAATATACACAAAGAAAGCACTCGCTGCCATCATCAGAAATCCGAGAAAGAATGGCGCTCCTGGAAAACGAAACGGCGCGGCACCGTGGGTAAAATAATAAAAACTGTTGGTCATCAACGGTGGCCCGATAATGGAAGTAATGCTCACCACCGAAGTGAGCGCACCCTGAAGATCGCCTTGTTCATTCGCCGGAACTTTAGCGGTAATTACTGATTGTAAGGCTGGCCCGGCGATACCTCCAAGACAATAAATCAGTAAGATGGCAAACATCATCCATCCCTGACCTGCAAAAGCAAAAAGCAGCATCCCGATTCCATACATTATAATTCCGTACAAAATACTTCGTTCGGCGCCAAATCTAGGGTGTACTTTTCTTATCAAATAACCTTGAACCAACGCAGTGGCTGCACCCATAACGCCTAAGGAAATCCCTACCATTTTTTCATCCCAATTGAAAACATACATAGTGAAATATGGCCAGTTGGTCTGCACTGCATGCGCGGCAATATACACGAGAAACCAAGCAACCATCAAATAAATAATAGACGGATATTTCCTGATATTAAGCAAGGTTCCGATAGGATTGGCTCTTTTAAAACTGAACTTCCGGCGATGTTCCGTATCCAGACTTTCAGGAAGAACGAAAACTCCGTAAATAAAATTGACAAGACATAAAACTCCGGCTGCAATAAAGGGAATCCTGGCTCCATATTGTCCCAAAACACCACCGATAACAGGGCCAAGAATAAAACCGAGGCCAAATGCTGCGCCTATCATTCCGAAGTTCTTAGAACGGTTGCTGTCGTCAGAAATATCAGCAATATAAGCACTGGCTGCAGTAATGCTCGCTCCGGTAATCCCCGAGAAAATCCGGCCTATGAAAAGCCACATAATGGTGGGAGCCCAGGCTTGCAGGAAAAAATTCAGCGAGAATCCAAATAAAGAAATCAGAATAACTGGCCTTCTCCCGAACTGATCGCTGAGGTTTCCCAAAACCGGCGCAAACAAAAACTGCATGAAAGCATATAAAAAACCAAGCCAGCCGCCGTACTGTGCCGCAACAGAAATATCAGCATTGCCGATGAGCTCCTGAATAAGCTTCGGAGCTACCGGAATTACGATCCCCCATCCGGTGATATCAATAAGCAGCGTAATGAATATAAACCCAATTGCTGCCGGCTTTTGCTTTTTTTTCATGATGCAAAAATAAATAATTGCATAACTGAATCTGATTTAAAATTAAAAATGCCCTCAAATTAGAGGACATTTTTTTGTAATCATATCAACAGTGTATTACTGTTCTTCTTCTGTTTTTTCAAATTTTCCTGCGAGTTTCTTTGTCGCTTCTTCGCCGCCTTTTTTCTTGAGCAAATCATAAGTAACTGCAGAAGCAATAAACCAAGTGGAATAGGTACCAAATCCGACTCCGATGAGAAGTGCAAACATAAATCCTCTCAGGTTCTCACCTCCTACAATGAAGATGGCAAGGACTACTAAGAAGGTTGCAAATGCCGTGTTGAAGGTTCTTCCCAACGTACTGGAAATAGAATCATTGAAGAGACTTTCCAAAGTGAGCGATTTTTTCTCTCTCAGATATTCCCGGATTCTGTCGAAGATAATTACGGTATCATTAATGGAATATCCTAATACTGTCAATATCGCTGCAATAAAATCCTGATTGATTTCCATACTAAAAGGCATCACATTTCTCAGGATAGAATATGCTCCCAGAATCACGATGGCATCATGCAACAGTGAGGCCACAGCACCCGTGGAAAACTGCCATCTCTTAAACCTCAGTAAAATATACAGGAAAATACCAATAAGCGAAATGATAAGGGCAAAAGCACCCCCTGTTTTAATATCGTCTGCAACAGTAGGCCCAACTTTCACAGAACTAATAATTCCATACGTTTCATCGCCTGAGCTTTTGAATGAATCAATGGTGGCATCTTTTGGCAGGAATGGTTTCAGGCCTTCAAAAAGCTTTTGTTCCACATCCATATCTGCTTCCACACTTTCTTCGTCAATCTTATAATCGGTCGTTACTTTCAGTTGATTGTCAGATCCGAAGGTTTTCACATCTACCGCACTCTGATCGCCATCTTTATTCACGAACATTTTCTGCAGACTCTCATCAGCCTTTTCCGACTGAACGGACTGGTCAAAACGCACTACATAACTTCTTCCTCCGTTAAAATCGACTCCAAATTTAAATCCTTGTGTAAAAATAGATCCAAGGCTGACTAGGGTAATTACGGCAGAAATAATATAAGCATATTTTCTTTTTCCAATAAAATCGATCCAGGTATTTCTGAATAAATTCTTGGTTAAAGGCGTCCAGACAGACAATCCTTTTCCTTTTTCCAAACGGCTGAAGATCATCACTCTCGTCAAAAGCACACAAGTAAACATGGACATCAGGATACCGATTCCCAAGGTTACGGCAAATCCTTTGATAGGCCCTGTCCCGAACACATAAAGTACAATTGCGGTTAGTAAGGACGTAATATTTCCGTCAATAATCGCCGAAAGCGAGAAATTGAAACCTTCTTTGTAGGCTTCTTTTATATTTTTACCAAGGAACAATTCTTCTTTGGTACGTTCATATACAATAACATTGGCGTCAATGGCCATCGCCATGGACAATACAACTCCGGCAATACCAGGAAGCGTAAGCGTGGCATCAACAGAATCCATAATTCCCATCAGGAAAAACAGGTTGATGAGCATCGCAATTACCGCATAAATACCGGCTCCACCGTAGTAGAAAATCAAATAAACAACAATGATCAGGAAGGCAATGACGAACGACCACATTCCAGACTCGATAGATTCAGCTCCTAATGACGGCCCTACTACTTCTGCCTGAACGATTTTCGCACCTGCAGGCAGTTTTCCTGCTCCCAGGACATTTACCAGATCCTGTGCTTCTTCCTGAGAGAAATTTCCGGAGATTTGTGTTCTTCCGCTTGGGATGGCTTCGTTCACATTCGGCGCGGTATAAATTACATTATCCAATGAAACGGCTACCGGTTTTCCGACATTTTTCTCGGTCATCGTTTTCCAGTCTTTCGCTCCTTTGGAATCCATTTGCATATCCACCACTACTCTTCCCAACTGGTCATAACTGATATTTGCTGATTCAACAGCACCATCTACAGGCGCTTTTTGAGATGCATTTCCTCTGATGGCGTATAATACCAAGTTGCCTTCATTTCCGACATCCGGCTTATATCCCCACATGAATTGGGTGTATTTGATATTTCCTGGACGGGCACTTTTTGCGATCGGATGATTCAGAATTTTATTAACGGTAGCTGTATCTGAAAGCTTCACATTCGCGACACCTGCTGTAGCCAGCGTATTGATCTGAAGAAGCTTGAGAAAATCTGTGTTTTTAGCTACACCAATTGAATCTCCTTTCAGAGAGACTACAGTTGAAAGTTGTTCAAAATAAGGGAAAATTTCCGGAGCCTGCTGTACTTCCCAGAATTGAAGTTTTGCAGAGGTCTGCAACATTTTCTTCACCCTGTCGATATCTTTTACACCCGGCATTTCCACGGAAATTCTTCCGGTTCCGGGAACCCGCTGTACATTAGGCTGGGTAACTCCCATTTTATCGATACGGGTTCTGATTACTTCATACGCCGTACCTGTGGAAAGTTCTATTCTGTTTTTTACAATTCTTTTTACATCCTCGTCGGTGGTATTAAATCGGATTTCAGAAAGATTAGGATTTCCAAAGATTTCAGGATCTGCAAGTTTCAGATTGGTATTTTTCTCTTTGTTTACTTCATCAAACTGAACAAAGAAATTGTCGATATAAGAACCGGTAGATTTCTTCTGAACTTCATCCGTTCTGTTCAGCGCTTCGATAAGCACCGGGTTTTCGGAATAGTTGGTCAGGTTATTAATGAGATCTCTTTGGTTAATTTCCAAAAGCACATTAATCCCTCCTTTCAAATCCAGACCCAGTTTCATTTCCTTTTCTTTCGCTTTGGTGTAATAAAGTTTATTAAAACCCAAATCTAAAGTGTCTTTGGAAAGCCTTTCGATTTCTTTCTGATATTTAACAGGATCCCCTGCTGAAAGTTCTGTCGCCTGTCTTTCTATCTTCCCTGAATACCAGGTAGGCAGCAGTTCATTAATACAGATCAAACCGAGAATAACCGCAATAAGCGTAATAAATCCTTTTCCTTGCATTGTAATACAGCATTTAATTATAGTCGGCAAATATAATAATTTTCCTGAAACATTTTAATAAATTTTTAACATTTCGGGGCGTTGAAACGGGAATTCTCAGAAAATCTGTTCAGGACTTCACAAACCGTGAAAAAGCTTGATTCTATAAATTCTGCACAAAAAAACTCCTAAATAATTTTAAGAGTTTTATGCTTTCAAAAAACGGATATTTTTGTTTAATCTTCCTGTTTCTTCTTGTCTTCCTCGTTATACGCATTGATGATTTTTCTCACCACCGGATGCCGAACAACATCTTCTTCGGTCAGGTGTACGAAACCAATTTCCTGCACCTCTTTTAGAATCCTCATGGCTTCCCGTAAACCGGATTTCTGGCGTAATGGAAGATCTACCTGACTCGGATCGCCGGTGATGATGAATTTCGCATTCATTCCCATTCTGGTGAGGAACATTTTCATCTGAGAATGGGTGGTATTCTGGGCTTCATCCAAAATGACGAAAGCTTCATCCAACGTTCTTCCTCTCATAAAAGCAAGCGGAGCTACTTCTATAACTTTCTTTTCTATAAAGTTCTCGAGTTTCTCATGAGGAATCATATCGCGGAGCGCATCGTACAAAGGCTGCAGATAAGGATCCATTTTCTCTTTCAGATCGCCGGGAAGAAATCCGAGGCTTTCGCCGGCTTCTACCGCTGGGCGTGTCAGGATAATTCGTTTTACCTGTTTATCCCGCAATGCTCTTGCAGCCAAGGCAACCGAAGTATAGGTTTTTCCCGTTCCGGCGGGACCGATAGCAAATACCATGTCTTTTTTCTCGGATTCTTTTACCAGTTTCTTCAGATTGGTGGTTTTGGCTTTTATGATTTTCCCATTAACGCCTTTTACAATAATATCATGATCAAACACCAATTCTTTTTCGGTTTCATCTTTAATATTAAGAATATTTTCCACGTCTTTCAGCGAAATGGTGTTGTGTCGGGAAATGAAACTCACCACATCATCCAGCTTGTTTTTAAACACATCCAAAACTTCCTGATTTCCCATGGCGAAAATCAGATTGTCGCGGCCGGTGATTTTCAGCGTTGGAAAACTTGATTTTATAAGATTAAAAAATTGATTGTTAACACCATAAAAGGTTTTGGTATCAATGCCTGCAAGTTCATAGTTCAGTTCAAACATTCAGTATTTTTAATAATTGTAATAATTCTTAAATTTAAAATTAATTTTGGAAACGAGAAAAAAATCTTCTCATAATCCATTTTTAATTCTATTTTTTTTGGGTTAAATTTGCCTTTTCTTTAAAACAATTCCCATGCCTGTGATTACCCTAACTTCCGATTTCGGAAATACCGACCACCGCGTAGCTGCGATGAAAGGCAGGATAATCTCTCTGAATCCGGACATCAATATTCTGGACATCAGCCATGAAATACAGGCTTACAACCTGAAACAGACGGCTTATATCGTAAAGAACGCCTACCATCATTTCCCGAAAGGCAGCATTCATATCATTGCTGTGGACAGTTTTTATCATAAAGACAGAAAATGTATTATTTATAAGGCCGACGGACATTATTTCATTGCGGCAGACAATGGCGTGCTGAGCCTTATTTTCTTTGATATCAAACCGGAAACCGTTTATGAAATTACTTACAATACCCGTTTCGACGATATCGTTAAGTTTGCTGCAGTGGATGTTCTGGTTCCTGCAGCCGTTCATTTGCACAATGGCGGTTTGCCGGAAGTGATCGGAAGGAAATATAAAACGCCCAAACAACTTTCCTTTCCCAATGCCGGATTTACGGATCACATGATTTTCGGAGAGGTATTGTATATTGATAATTTTGGCAATATTATTTCCAATATCAGCAAAGCGTATTTTGAAGAACATTACGTGATCTTTGACGGATTCACCATTAAATTCAGGAATCTGGCCCTTTCAAAAATATATTCCGGCTACACAGGACTGGTTACCGAATGGGAAAACGAAACTGAATTTCACGGCAAACCTGCAGCCATTTTCAACGAAGCCGGACTGCTGGAACTCACCATCTACAAAGGAAATATTAAGAACGGAGCCCACACTCTTTTTGGATTAAATATCGGAGAAAGAATCTACGTAGAGTTCCATAAAGACTAAAATTGCAGGATTCCCAAAAATATTGAAGATTTTTTTATCTTTGTAAAAATCAAAAAACCACATGGCAGAATACAAATTATTACTTCCATCTATGGGAGAAGGAGTGATGGAAGCTACCATCATCAGCTGGATGTACAATGAAGGTGATACCGTAAACGAGGACGATTCCGTTGTTGAAATTGCGACAGACAAGGTGGATTCTGATGTTCCGACCCCTGTTTCCGGGAAAATTGTAAAGATCCTGAAACAAAAAGATGAAGTAGCCAAAATTGGCGAAGCCATCGCAATCTTGGAAATTGCCGGCGAAGGCGAAACCGTTGCCGAACAACCTCAGGAGCCTAAATCTCACGAAGAAGTAAAAACACAAATTCCGGCAGCCCAGGATATTGCAGAACTGGAAAAACCTTTGGAAAAAACTCAACCTGCGGCTGTATATTCAGGAGATCTGTACCTGTCGCCACTGGTGAAATCCATAGTTCAGCAGGAAAATATTTCCGAGGCGGAACTCAATACCATCCAGGGAAGCGGAATGGAAGGCCGGATTACCAAAGAAGATATTCTCGCATTTATTGCCGGCAGAAGTACTGACAAAGCAACATCTCAACCATCAACCCCGACACCAATTCCGACACCGGTTGCAGCAACACCGGCTGCTCCTATAAAAGTGGGAGAAGGTGATGAAATCATACAGATGGACAGAGTGCGGAAAATTATCGCTGATGCCATGGTGAATTCCAAACGCACTTCACCGCACGTTACTTCTTTCATTGAAACCGACGTCACCAACGTGGTGAAATGGAGGGCCAAAAACAAAGCGGCTTTTGAAAAACGCGAAGGCGAAAGGCTGACTTTCATGCCTATTTTTGTAAAAGCAATCGTTAAGGCCATTCAGGATTATCCAATGATTAATATTTCGGTGGATGGCGATAAAATTATTAAAAAGAAAAATATCAATATCGGAATGGCTACGGCACTGCCGGACGGCAACCTGATTGTTCCGGTCATCAAAAATGCCGACCAGCTTTCACTTTCCGGATTGGCAAAAGCGATTAATGACCTTGCCGACCGCGCAAGAAATAAAAAACTGAAACCGGAAGATACTCAGGGTGCGACTTACACTATTTCTAATGTTGGAAGTTTCGGAAACCTGATGGGCACTCCGATTATTGCACAGCCTCAGGTCGCCATTATGGCCATCGGAGCCATCGTGAAAAAACCGGCAGTTCTGGAAACTCCGGACGGCGATATGATTGCGATCCGCCAGTTGATGTTCATGTCGCATTCTTACGACCATCGTGTTGTAGACGGTTCTTTAGGCGGAATGTTCCTGAAGCACGTTCACGATTATCTTGAAAACTGGGATCTGAATACAGAGATCTAAAAAGAAATGATCAGCACTACTACAACCTTCGGATTTTCCGGAGGTTTTTTTGTCATTATATTCCGGGTTTTGTTCAATCTCCAAAATTCAATAAGAAATAAAAATATTGGTAAAGTTGTAAGCTATCAGAATTCCGAACAAATCATTACATTTGGATTTGATTAACCGCTTTTTCAACCCAATTGCACTATGAAAACCGGATTATATTTTCTATTTTTATTACACTCATTACTCTGCTTTTCACAGGAAAGACGGATTGATGGAATATTTGAAAACAGTTCGAAGAATATCGTTAATTTATTGGACCGGCAACTGACCAAAGACACTCTCAGAAGCGATGTTCAACATTATTCGAAATTTGAAATTAAGGTTAATGACAAAAAGCGTCTCACCATCGGTTTAATTCATGATATTGATTCCACAAAGATTGAAAGAACCTATAAATACACCTTAAAAAATAATTCGTATTTATTAAAAAACAAAAACACCAAGCCGCTCTTAATCCCTTATATTTTCGGATCATTAGACACAAGAAAACTCAATCTATCCATAGACGCAGATAATAACCTGAGTATCAATGCTGTTGAAAGCCGAAGTGGTGCGGTTTTACTGATTGGGTTTCTGGACTGGAAAACTACTCAAAAAAAATATGTTTATAACCGAATTCAATAGAGAATTCGTTTAGATAAGTTAAAGCATAACACACAATGAAAACACTGATTATACTATTCTTTCTTCTGGGAATACAGGTGCATTCTCAGTATAAATACTGGAATTTTGAATATTCAGGAGATTATTACAGCAGTCTGCAGAAAAATGTAGACTATAATAAAATATCAGAATTTATTATTAACAATATTGATACTCAAATCTTTCAGGATCATCTTTTACTTATTCCCGTTTATCTACCTGAATGCTCGGGTTGTGATGAAGAACTCGATTCAGAAGAGTCCATGGTTATCAATGAAATTTCATACCTGAATTTCTGGAATGAAAATACCGTCAAAAAATTTCTCAAAAAGTTATCTCGCAAGAAAATAATCTTCACCTCTGATTATTATGTGAAAAATATTGAAAATGAAATGAAGTTTTTAAGAAGACTCAACCCCACGATCGGAATAAAACGTTCAGGAGCATATTCGGAACAGATCAATGTGTACAATAACCATAAGAAGGAAAGAATTGAACTCGATGATGAAATACTTATAAATTCAGATGCATTGTATATTCACCTACGACCCTATCACAATAATGTAAACGGACGCGAAAGAAATCTGAAAACAAACGAAAATTTTTTGCTGGTTACCATCCATTATATAATCAAGAGGAACTCAATAAAAATTCAGTATTTTAAATATGATTATGACAGCAAATCGATGTCAGTCCTTGATGGTTTTGATGAACCGATCCTATCTTAAATTTCCAATGTTTCAAATTCTCAGAAGTTTTATTACCAAAAGCTTTTTTTATTGTGAGTTTCAGAATGATTGCCTATTTTTGCACCTCGAAATAATTATTTAATTTTTTAACATTATGAACAATTACGAAACTGTTTTCATTTTAACTCCCGTTCTATCTGACGCACAGGTGGAGGAAGCAGTGAAAAAATTTGAAGACCTTTTAAAAGAAAAAGGTTGCGAAATCGTTGCCAAAGAAAATTGGGGACTGAAGAAACTGGCTTATCCTATTCAACTGAAAAAGAACGGATTTTACACTTTGATCGAATTCAAAGGTGAAGGTACTGTAGTGGCAGATCTGGAACTTGCGTACAAGCGTGACGAAAGAGTGATCCGTTACCTGACTACAAAACTGGACAAACACGCAGTAGAATATGCTGTAACCCGCAGAACAAAAAACAAAACTGCAAGAGCTTAATCTTTCTTTAACCCTTAAAAAAATAGTACAATGGCAATAGATGAAATGGCAAAACAAGCCTCAGCCGGTGGAGAATCTGAAGTAAAATTCCTTACTCCGCTTGACATCAATACAAAAACAGACAAAAAATACTGCCGATTCAAAAAATACGGAATCAAACATGTAGATTATAAAGATGCTGATTTCCTTCTTCAGTTCGTGAACGAGCAGGGAAAAATTCTTCCAAGAAGATATACAGGAACTTCTTTGAAATACCAAAGAAAAGTATCCGCAGCCATCAAAAGAGCAAGACACCTCGCGCTGATGCCGTATGTGGCAGATATGCTGAAATAAGATTTAAAAGAATCGAGAGCCGAGAATCGAGATTCACAAAATTATTAATTTGTTGGTTGCAAAAAAGCCGCACCTAACTTTAAAACAAAAAGGACAACAATGGAAATTATTCTAAAAAAAGACGTAGAAAACTTAGGACTTGAGTTTGATACTGTAAAAGTAAAACCGGGATACGCAAGAAACTTCCTGATTCCACAGGGATATGCATCTTTGGCTACACCAAAAAACAGAGCTACACTTGTTGCAACTCTGGAATCCTGAAAAGAAGATGAAGCAAAATTAGTTGCGGATGCACAGGCAAAAGTAGATCAACTGAAAAAAACTTCGCTTACGATTGCTACCAAAGTAGGATCCGGCGACAAGCTTTTCGGTTCTATCAACAATGCTAATCTTTCTGAAGAACTGGCAAAAGCGGGTGTAGAAATCGACAGAAAATACATCAAGATTCCTGGAAACAATATTAAGAGAACAGGTAAATTTACAGCGCTTGTAAGACTTCACAGAGATGTGGAATACAATTATGAGTTCGACGTAATCTCTGACGCTCCTGTAGAAGCTCCGGCTCCGAAAGCACCTGCCAAACCAGCTGCTGCGGCAGAAGAAACCAAGACTGAGGAAGCTTAATATTTTTTCGTCATGAAAGATAAAACCGGTTCGTATGAGCCGGTTTTTTTATTGAAATAACACAAGGAATATGATTGCTAAAATTGAAAAAACAATAGCGATCCATAGTTCTACAATTTCTCCCTGATCATCGGGTGATCTCTCTCTGCTTTTCAAATAATTCCTCTTGGTGCGCAATCCCCAAATTAAAAATATAAGTAACAGAGTAAAAACTATAATGACAGCAAACTTTGTTTCCATTTGTTAAACAGTTTAATTTTAGCTACTGCATCTTGTACTCGCATATTATAACTGATTTATAACACATTTTCAGTTAAATTTGTTTCTGAAAATCCACTCTCTTACTAAACTTAAAAGTAATGAATATTCATCATATATTGAATCAGCAGAAAACTTTCTTTGCTACTCATAAAACAAAAAATGTGAGCTATAGAATTCAGCAGCTTGAAAGGCTGAAATCTGTACTCAAGGAGCATGAGGAAATGCTGTATGATGCGATTCATCAGGATTTCGGAAAATCCCGTTTTGACACTTTTACGACTGAAATTTCCTTTGTTTTAAACGATATCGATTACTTTCTAAAGAATCTGAAACGGCTCTCAAAACCCCGAAAAGTGGCGACCAACCTGGCAAATATTCCCGGGCGCAGCCGTATTTACTTTGAACCGCTGGGAAATGTTCTGGTGATCGGAGCCTGGAATTATCCGTATCAACTTTCGCTTTCACCGATGGTGGCGGCTGTTGCTGCAGGAAATACCTGCGTCATCAAACCCAGCGAAGTGGCAGAAAACACGATGGTGGCTATGGCCAAAATAATCAACGAAAATTTCGATCCCGAACTTCTGTATGTTGCCCAAGGCGGCGTGGAGGAAACTACTGAAATTCTACAACTCAAATTCGATAAGATTTTCTTTACCGGAAGTACCCGTGTTGGTAAAATCGTGTATGAAGCGGCGGCAAAACACCTGACGCCCGTTGTTCTGGAACTGGGAGGAAAATCGCCTGCGATCGTCACCGAAAGTGCCGATTTTGAGGTTACTTCCAAAAGAATCGTCTGGGGAAAATTCCTGAACGGCGGCCAGACCTGCGTTGCTCCGGATTATGTATTGGTGAATGAAAAAATAAAAGATAAATTCCTGGAATATCTCCGAAGTTATATTCAGCAGTTTAATTATAAATCTGAAAGCGAACATTATACAAGGATTATTAATGAAAAAAACTTTGACAGGCTGGTTCAGTTCATCGATCCTGAAAAAATTTATACAGGCGGAAATCATGACCGTTCCCGACTTTTTATAGAACCCACCATTCTTCACAACATTTCTTGGGATGACAAGATTATGGAAGAAGAGATTTTCGGTCCTATTTTGCCCGTTCTCATGTATCCCTATTTCCGCGAAGCTCTGACCGAAATTCAGAGCAGAGAGAAGCCGCTCGCCGCTTATCTTTTCACCAACAATGAAGACGAAAAGAAATTATTTACTTCTCTCGTTTCCTTTGGCGGCGGCTGTATCAATGATGTCATGATGCATTTGAGCAATCCTCATCTTCCGTTCGGAGGTGTGGGAAATTCAGGGATGGGCCATTATCACGGCAGGTTCAGTTTTGAAACTTTTTCACATCAAAAAGCGGTATTACATCGCAAATGGTGGGGCGAACCGAATTTGAAATATCCACCTTATTCCGAGAATAAATTGAAGTGGATTAAAAGACTTTTAGGGTGATTTCTTTGAAAAAATCTGTCCCAAAATAATTCCTGCTGCCATGGAAACATTTAGGCTTTCAGCAGACTGATGATTTCCAAACCGGGGAATGGTGATTTTGTGATGCAGGAGTTTTTCCGTTTCAGGGCGAATTCCGTTGCCTTCGTTGCCTAAAATCAAATTTATTTTTTCCGGAAACGGGAAGGTATAGATATTTTCGCCGGACATATCTGTTCCAAGATTGACGTTTATGGAGTTTTCAAGAACCTCATTCAGATTTTGATAAACAATATTAACTCTTGTGAAAGATCCCATGCTGGCCTGAATGACCTTAGGATTGTAGAAATCCACCGTATCTTCCGAGCAAATGATCTGTTCAATTCCAAACCAATCGGCAACCCGGATGATGGTTCCCA
This sequence comes from Chryseobacterium sp., assembly GCA_015478785.1. Lineage (GTDB taxonomy): Bacteria > Bacteroidota > Bacteroidia > Flavobacteriales > Weeksellaceae > Chryseobacterium_A. Next base: position 13,318 of record JADMKO010000138.1, read on the forward strand.
TATTTCCGGGATCCTGAATTCCGTCCAGAATAAGCTGTACAGCGCAGTTTTCCAGAAAGGTATTTGCTTTTATTTCGCAAACTGCGACTGAATCTTTTGGGTGCTGAAGAAAGCTTATTTTTTTAAGCTCTCGATCGCTGATTTCCAATATATTAGCATCCGGAAAGTCCAGTTCGGTGGGGTTTATAGAAAATATTTCATTAATTTTATACTCTGAAGAAACCAGTTCCCGTATATTTTTGTTTCCTTCCACGAGAAACAAATTGTATTTTTGGCGAAACTTCTTTCTATCCAGAGACTGTAATATCTTTATTGTATGAGCCGTAAGCATTCAGGAAAATATTTTCAAAAATATCATATATTTCTATCTCTCGCAACCGCGATTTTCTTGCTTTATGCCTGTAGTACAACTAAAAAAGTTCCTGACGGGGAATATTTGCTTGTAAAAAATAATTTCAGGTTTGAAAATGAAAAAGTGTATGAGGATGAACTGCACGATTATGTAACCCAAAAACCGAACTCCAAGCAGCTGTTTCTTTTTCCTTTAGGGCTTTGGATGTACAATATGGCGAATCCGAAATACGATACCATTCTGAACGAATACATGACCTATCCCAGCGAAATGAGAAATCAGAAACTGCGGGATTCTCTTTTTATAAAGTACGGCCATGAAGAATATGTCGGGAAAAATCTTTTCTGGAACCGCTTTTTTCATACTGTAGGACAGGCTCCGGTGATTCTGGATCAGTCGAAAAGTGAAACCAGCGCCAATTCCATCAGGAAAAGACTGGTGTACCGCGGCTATTGGGATGCCGAAACAAAATACAGCCACGATCTGGATTCCGCTGCAAAAAAAGCCGAGGTAAATTATCTGATTACTCCCAATGATCCTACTTTTATCAGCGAATCGTATTATAATATTCCGGATCCTAATATTAAAAATATTTATGAAATCAATTTGAATAAAA
>JADMKO010000139.1 GCA_015478785.1 Chryseobacterium sp.
AGTAAATATTTGAAAGGAAACATTCACAGAATTGTAAATAATCTTTAAATTTATTAAAATTTAGCGCCTTTTGCGGGGAGAACATTAGCAATAACTCTGCATCTTTGTATAAAATAAAGAATTAAACTTTGCGCTTTTGCGCGAAACCGTACACGAAAACTTTGCATCTTTGCGTGAAAACATCCTGCGACTTTGGGTTGAAATTAAAAACCATGAACGAGAAACTCCTTCAATATCTGTGGAAGTATAAGATTTTTAAAAATTTTGATTTTAAAGATACCGAAGGAAATGCTCTGGAAATACTGGATTTCGGAACATGGAATTTCAATGCAGGCCCGGATTTTCTCCATGCTAAAATAAAAACCGGAGGACTCATTCTTGCCGGACACATCGAATTACATCTTCGTTCTTCCGACTGGATTTTTCATAAGCATTCCGGAAATCCCGAATATCAAAACATCATCCTTCATGTTGTCTATCAGCATGATGCAGACTTAGAAGAATTCGTCAACTCCGGAATTCCTACCCTGGAACTTTATTCTTATATTGATGAAAAAACCGTTCAGCAGTATCAGTATCTTCTCAATGAAAGTAAATTTATTCCCTGCGAAAACATCTTCAGTCCGGACAAAATTCCGTTTCAGTTTGCCGAAGAGAATCTTCTGAAAAAACTGGATCAGAAATCTTCAGAAATCGAAGAGAGCCTGAAAAAGTTCAAAAACGATTATGAAGCGGTTCTGTTCCATCGACTTGCGTATACTTTCGGACTGAAAGTGAATGCTCAGATTTTTAAACAAATCGCCGAAAATATCGACTTTACCGTCGTGAAAAAAAACCTGCAGAATCAAAATCAACTGGAAGCAATATTGTTCGGGATTTCAGGATGGCTGCAGCAACCTGTAGACGAGCAAACCAAAATATGGAAACGGGAATTTGACTTTTTACAGCATAAACACCAACTATCTCACGCTAAAATTCATCCGAAATTTATGCGGCTCAGGCCTCCGAACTTCCCCACCATCAGGCTTTCTCAATTGGCGCACCTTTACCACCGGGAACAAAATCTTTTCTCAAAGATCATCGCTGCAAAAAGTCTGAAAGAAATCATTGCTGTTTTTAGCGGAATTAAAGCTTCTGAATATTGGGATTCCAGATATACCTTCGGAAAAATATCCGGTAATCCTTCGGAAAAATACCTCTCCCAAAGTTTTATCGAACTGATTCTCATCAATGCCGTTTTGCCTGTAAAATATACGTATCACCAATATCATAATGAAAATATTGCTGACGAAATATTAGAAATGTACAGCAAAATAAAAAGTGAAACCAACACGGTCACCCAAGGCTGGCAGGAATTGGGCGTTCACTTACCTTCTGCGCTGGAAAGCCAGGCGTATCTTTATCATTACCACTATTTCTGCGAACCGAAAAATTGCTTACATTGCAGCATCGGTTATCAATTATTACATTAAATGCACGAGCCAAAATTCATCTCCAGCATCCGCCACAAGATAGAACGGGAATGGTTCGGAACCCTTACCAGAATGGGAACCAAGCTGGGAATTCCTGTGTCCAAACTGCGGGTTTTTTTCATTTATTCCACATTTGCCACAGTAGGATTTTTCTTTTTGGTGTATCTCATGCTGGCATTTTCACTTTGGGTGAAAGATATTTTCATTACCCGGAGACCCAGCGTTTTCGATCTGTAAATGTGATTTTGTAATGAATTTCCTTTTAATTATAATGTAACAGCGGGACTCTGGTTTATTTTTGCCAGTGAAATTTGTTATTAAACTCCATGGAATTTTTAGTCAGCACAGCAGATGATTTTCGTCTGGAAGAAATTTACCGCTCTTACGCGAACACCTTTCCTGAAGACGAACGCAGGAGCGAAACCCAGTTCCGGAAACTGCTCAGCCATCCGAAAGCAAAAGTGATCTCATTGCTTCAAGACGCTACTTTTGTGGGATATCTGATTCTTTGGGAGCTTTCAGATTCTGTTTTTGTAGAACATTTAGAAATTTTTCCGCAATACCGGAATCAAAACCTGGGTTCTACAGTGTTCAAATATTTGTTTCAGGAATATTCGAAAACCATCCTCGAATCGGAACCGGAATTCTGGCATGAAGAAGCAAACAGAAGAGTTAAATTTTATCTCAGGAACGGCTTTCAGGTCATTGACAAAGACTATATACAACCGGCCTATGAACCCGAGAAGAACGCTGTTACGTTATGGCTTTTAGCGAATTTTCAACCGGAGAAAAAGAATTTAATGATAGAGGAAATCTACGATGTGGTGTATTCCAAGATGGTCTAATTCACTTCGTACTCCAGTTTTATGGTAATGCTCGCTTCTTTTTCCTTAGACATGGTGTTGTAGGTTCCGCCCCACGAATATTCCTCCGTCGAATTGGGAGCAGTAATCTGAATAACGCCCATCGTGGCTTTTTTCAGATTTCCTAAACCTGCATCGGCATTTTCGGCAATTTTCTCCGCGCGTTCTTTTGCATCTTTTGTAGCATCGGCGATCATTTGTTGCTTGACTTCTGACAGTTTCGTGTAAAAATAATTGGGAGGAGAAGAAGTAAATTCAATTCCACGATTGATGATTTCGGTAATATTTCTGGAAATATTTTCAATATTCTGAACCTCTTTGCTTTCCAGAGATACCGTCTGCGTCAGCTGATATCCCGCAAAAGTGCGTGAACTGTTCCCGCTGTTATCATTAGAGTAATTATACAATTTTTGAATATCCACCGCTGAAAACACCATTTCTTCCGCTTTGATTCCTTTAGATATCAGATAATCGGAAATCACTTTTCTGTCTGAAGCCAAATCGTTGTAGGCACTTTGCAGCTCAAAACCGTTCCGGGAAAAATTTCCGTTCCAGGTAATGAGATCCGACGTGAATTTTTTAGTTCCCAAACCGGTTACAGAAATGGTATGGTCAGATTTGTTGCGGTTTTTTACAGCACTTCCCAAAATGGCAAGGCCGATGACAAAACCCAATGATGCAATGGCGATGGCAATAATATTTCGATTCATAATTTCAAAGATATTATTTTTTGATTAATAAAAACTTGAAAATCAATAGTAACAAATAACGCGTTAAAAAAATCATTTATTTCTTGCTTATTTATTATTCTTATAATCACCTATTTTACGGCTTGAAACTTCCATGAAACGTGTTATATCAGAAGGTTTCGGATTCGCGTATTTCAGAATATCATGTCTCTCAAAATTTTTAAAAACATAGAGGATAAAAAAGGAAATTTCAGCTTTGGTAAGTTTTAAATCTTCTGTAAAAAAATCATCGGGAATTTCCCGGATGAGGAAGTTCATAAAATCGACATCATCCCACTGTTTCTTCACTTTTCCGACGGAAAAACCCGGCCCAACCGGCTGTACGAATTCTCCGTGTGCTCGGGGAATATTCAGTCTTGGACCCAACGAAATATCTTTTGCAATTTCCGCTTTCAAAATCTTTACTTTTTTTGTTTCGCCAAAGTGCTGCACATCCTTTTTCAAATCACCCGTAACCCGATATTTTATTTCCACTTCTTCTATTTCGTAGGGAATTCGTTTCACGATAATGTGCAGCGGTTTGCTGAAATCTTCAGCGGAAAGCGTTACTGAAACTCTTTCGTAGCGTGGTGAGCTCGTTCGCAATTCATCTTTCACTTTGCCCCGAATCATAAAATTCCCGTCTCTGTCCGTCTGAACTTTTTCATCCGTATTCAAATTAACCACCACAATTCCCTGTAAATCAAGATATTCTTCGGTTGTCACCTTTCCGAAAGCATATTCCTGAGCAGAAACTATTTTGCCAAAAAAGCAAAAAATTAAAATGAGCAGATATTTCACAGTTATTTTTCTTCAAATTTAAACGGAAAACCATCTCGCAAAATAACTTTAACCGGAGTTAACAAACTTTATCACTATTTTAAGAATTTGAATATCAAAAACAGTCTTCATTCCGAATCAAAATTTCTGTAAATTGCACATTAAAGCAATTCCATGGAAAGTCCTTATACTGTGATCAACGCCTCTGCCGGTTCGGGGAAAACCTACACTTTGGTGCAGCGGCTGCTGATGATTTGCCTGAAATATCCTGCGCAACATGCCACCATCCGCAATATTCTGGCCCTGACATTTACCAATAAAGCGGCCAATGAAATGAAAGAAAGAATTCTTTCCTGGCTGGGAAAATTTGCATCAGATCAATATGAAAACAATGCTGATTTAATCGGTATCCGTCAGGAACTGGAAAAACAAGGAATTCATGTAACTCTTCAGGATCTGCACGAACGTTCAAAAAAACTGCTGGATTATATTCTTCATCATTATTCCATTCTTAACATCGGAACCATCGATAAATTTAATTCCCGACTGGTGCGCAGTTTCTCCTACGAACTTGGACTGGCGAAAAACTTTAACCTCGAAATTCAGTCTGAGCCCTTTCTGATAGAAGCTGTAGATCAAATGCTGGATAAAATCGGAGACGATGAAGACCTTTCGGAAACGCTGATGGATTATGTAAATTACGGTCTTGATAATGAGAAACGAACAAACCTCAACAAAACTTTATACGATTCAGCGAAAAGATTTGTCAATGATATTCATTACGAACACCTGAAAAAAAATCAGGATTTTAATGGAGAACATTACCGCAATTCCACTCTTCAACTAAGAAATGAAATTAAAAAACTTCAGCAAGAATCTGTTTCTTTGGCAGAGAAATCTTTAATGCTAATTCAGAAACAGGGTCTTGAAAACGCCGATTTTGCCGGTGGCGGAAAGGTTTGCATTCAGTATTTTTTTGATGGATTTTTACGAACCGGCGAACCTAAATTATTTGACTGCGAAGAAGATGAATTAAAAAGAATTGAAAAATACCGAGAAGGTGCTTCCAAAAAAGGAAAAGTAAAAGAACATCTGATCCTTGAAATTCTGGATCAGCTTATTGAAAACCGCCAAAAGATCATCGAAAATTTTATTGCGGTTCAGAAGAAGAAAAAGATCCTCAGTGCTTTGCTTCCGCTGAAAGTTCATCAGGATATTCAAAAAGAACTGACTGAAATAGAAGAAGAAAACGATGTAGTTCTACTTTCAAAATTCAATATTCTCATTCATGAAAATCTGAAAAATGAACCTTCGGAATTTATTTATGAAAAAGTGGGAACCCAGTTTCAGCATTATTTTTTTGATGAATTTCAGGACACTTCGCTGCTTCAGTGGCAAAATCTGCTTCCCCTTCGCAACCACAGTTTATCGGCAGAAGGAACTTCTTTCACGCTGGTTGGCGACCCCAAACAGAGTATCTACCGTTTTCGCGGCGGAGACAGCCAACTGATGATGAATATTATCAACCATAACGAAGAAACTCCACACCCGGCGAAGGTAATTAATCTGAAAGAAAACTGGCGAAGTGCGAAAAATATCGTCCGTTTTAACAATGAACTGTACCAGTTTATTTCAAAAAATCTAAAAGAAGAACACCGCGATATTTTCGGAAAAGATGCCTGGCAAACTGCAAAATCTGAAATGACAGGGCGCGTAAAAGTTCATCTTATGGAAAATGATATTAAAGACACTTTTTATCAGGATACTGCGTTGAAAATGCAACAGGATATTCAGGAGTGCCTGGATCATGGATTTTCTTTTTCGGACATCACGATTCTTTGCAGGAATAACTTCGATATTTTTAATTATTCCCAAAAACTGGGAAGCCTGAAAGTGACGAAAGAAGGGATGGAAACCAATATAAAAATCATTTCGGAAAGCGGCTTGACACTGGATATCTCCAATACACTGAACGCAGTTATTCATTTTCTCCGTTGGGAAGCCACTCCTAACAATCATCAGTTTCTGGTGATGATGATGTATTATCTCAACGTGCTTGGCCGGATTGAAATTAAAGATTTTACAACCGAAATTCTCAATATTCTGGCCCTTTCAAGTCGGGCTGAAATGATTTCCTACATCGCTGAAAAATACCGGCTAAAACTGATTCAGGACGGAATGCCGCGACTGAACCTTTACAATTATGTGGAGTTTTTTGTAAAAGAGTTTTCAGTGGAAAAAAAGGAAACCGATTTTGTTTTCAATTTCCTTGAAATACTTTACGGATTTACCCAGAATTCAGGCGCAGGAATGAAAGATTTCATCCGTTTTTGGGACGAAGAAGCCCATAAAAAAACCGTTCAGGCTTCTGAGAATATCGACGCAGTACAGATTATGACCATCCATAAAGCCAAAGGGCTTGAATTTCCTGTCGTGCTGCTTCCAATGGAAAATAAAACCAAAGATTCGGCCTTCACAGAATGGTTTGCTACACAAGAAATAACGGGAGTTTCCAGTGTCAACATGGATCAGTTTAGCGGAAACCTCGGAATTTATGACGGCGAAATTCAAAATTTTAATGAAGCGAATAGTTATCGAAACTGCATCGATCGATTATGTCTTCAGTATGTCGCTACCACAAGGCCTGTGGAACAGATGATGCTGTACATTCAGAAGCCCAAAAAAACCAATTATCTGGAAATATATGATTTCATTACTGAAAACAACACTTCCGGGTCGGACGAATTCGATTTCTTTGATACAGATTCTGAGATTCTCCGGAAGAAATCTGAGAAGAAAAAACAAGCCTTCAGAACGGAACAGATTCAGGGTTTTAAAAAAGGAATTCCCGCTAAATCATCTGTTAAAATTGCCACTCCGTCGAGAAATTATCAGCACCGTAATGAAAATGTGAGAAAGGGAATTTTTCTTCATGAAATTTTATCAAAAATAAACACCACAAGAGAAGTAGAGAAAGTTTTGGGAAAATACGTTCTGGACGGTGTGATCACCCGCGAAGAGGAAGCTGAGCTAAAACATTCGGTACTTTCCGTCATAGCAAAATATCCCGATTATTTTGATGAAAACCTGCAGGTAATGAATGAGCGGGAAATTATGATTAACGAAAACGGCATCACGGAAATTTACCGTCCGGACAGGATTCTGAACACCAAAAACGGATACATTATCATTGACTTTAAAACAGGAAAAGCGGAACCGAAACATCAGAAACAAATCGAAATGTACACTGCGGTTCTGGAGAAACTGGACAGAAAAGTAATCTCCGCGAATCTTATTTATTTATAAAAAAAAGCGAAGAATCAGATGGTGATTCTTCGCAGTATGAGAGAAAGGGTGATCATTAATTTTTGACAACAGTAGCGACCTGACCTTCCAATTTTGTTATGTTATCAAATATCTGTTTGAAGGCCGGAAAAAATTCCTTAGGGAAAAATGATCCGTTAATAAGAATAGATGATTCAATAGTCAGTTTATTTGACGCCTCCTTAGTGGCGATGTAGTGATACTTAATGCTATCGTCATCCGTCCGGAACTTTTTGGAAGACGGTATACTTTCAAAAACATAACCTTCCGGGAGCGTAATCGTAATTTTTTTCACCTTTTCATTTCCACTTAAAAACTCAATCGGCGAAACGCGGGTTTCTTTCTGGTTAAAATCGTGATCCTGGGTATACAGGAACAGCATTGGATTGAAAGCTATTTTATTTCCTATTTTATCCACGAAAGTATCTGAATGAAAATTCATGGTCGTTTCAAAATCACCATTAACTGTAGTCGGTTTTATATCTGATAAAGTAAATTTATATTTATCCTTATAACCTTTGATAAATTCTTCCATATTTCTATTGTATATATCATTGACTATCACGGAATATAACTTGGTGTCTTTGTCTGAGAAAGTACCTTCAAAAGTGAAGTCGGGGTTTAGTTTACTCTCTACAGTGAGGAATGTCTGACTGATGTCATTATAAGCGATATCGATAACCTGAGCTTCTTTGCCCATCCGAATTCCGTTATAATTTAGCGCCATCGGAGCGATCATGTTGACTTTGGTATATTTAGATGCGGCATCCAAAAGATATTTTTTGCCATTCACTTCCGCAAGTACAACAACATAATTCGGAATTGTAATACTGGGTGAGTAATTTTTCAAAACCCCTTTATTTATTGTTGTCAATATAACCGGATCAGCTTCAATGCCGACATCTCTCAACAGCATGATGAGCAGCAAATTAATTTCTGCTACATTTCCTGTCTTGGTACTGAGTAAATTTCTTACTCCTTTATCTGTAAAGATCCCCGTATTTCCATTCCAAGTATACTCTTTCTGCACAAAATTCAATATATCAGAAAGTTTATCATGTACTGAAATATTTGATCTGATTTCTCTAGGCAAAAAGTTTTTTATGAGGTTCATTCTGTTCAGTTGTCTACCAAAATTTTCATCTTCCAATAAGCTCTTTCTAATATCATCCCAGGTAGTTGAATAGGACTTGAAAGAACCAAAATTGGTAGAATTTAATTCCATGCGAATAGAAGTCTTATAATTATTACTATTCAGTACAAATTTTTCCTTCTTAAATGCAGGTACGTTTTCGAATCCAAATCTAGTTACCTTATAATCAGCACCATACACGGTTTTGATAGCAGATTCTTGGTGCTTTGGCAAAAGGCTTCCATTATAGTTTACATTATATCCTAAGGTATTAGGAAAATCAAAAGTATATTCCACATACTTCGCAGGCACCTCATCCTCTATTATAAACTCAGGAATTATTCTTAGAAAATCAGAAGGAGAAAGTATAGTATATTCATATTCCAGAACAGAACCATTTTTTACATTGGGAAATGTAAACTTTGCTATTGTAACGGTATTATCCTCTTTAGATTTAAACTTAGAATCCTTCCTCACCTTCTGGACATCAATTTTTCCATTCTCAAAGTTGAATGTAGATGCTTTTAAATTTGTTAGGGATTGTTTCAGCGTACTGCTTTCATAATATTGAATCTCTTTATTAAAAAAATTCTCTGCCTGATCTTTATTATAGATCTTCACTCTCTCAACAAATTTTTTGGTCAAATTCCCGTTCATGTCAATATCATAATTAACAGAACGGTGAAGAATTTCAGCAGGAATTTCGGAGCCATCCTTGGGTGTCAAGTTTTTGATATCCTGTTCTTCCAGTTTAGGGATTTTAAGAAAACTGTGTTGAGACTGTGCGAAATAACAAAGTAGTACAGTAAGTAAACTAAAGACTTTGGTTCTCATGAATATTATTTTTTGTAATTAATAGTTTCGTGTTATCAGCATTCGTTACGCTTCTTCTAAAATCATAATAAGAGTTAAATTTTTCTTTCCGATAAATTCCTTTTTTAATCGTAAGAATACGTTTTACCTTCAACTTTTTATTATTCAATAATTGATATTGAACACTATATTCTCCGAATTCTGAAGTGATTTTCGCAGGTGCAGGAAGTTCAGAAAAGACATAGCCTTCCGGCGTTTCAAATTCGATCTCATAATTATCCTGATAAGCAAATGGTGTTTCGAATGGTAATTTTCGTTCCTCACCTGCAGCCGGAAAACTACTTTCATAGAATGGCATAATTCTGAAAAAAATATCTTCACCTATTTTTTTGGAATAGTCCTGCGCTTTTAATGTTACCTGATACGAAATTTCGGGATGGCTTCTGCTTCCCGTGAAATTATCTATTTTCAAATCATTAATTTTCATATAATTAATATTATTGATAATAGAATTATGTCTGTCTTTTGTATTCATTTGCAACAAGGGCATATGAAAATCATACTGTCCTCCGGTATAATGAAAGTCCGCATTGGCTTCTATACTGTTATCTGTTTTTATTTTGATATGAGCCTTGATACTTTCTCTACTCTTTTCGGCATCATATACCGGTGTGTTAATAAGCTCTATACCGGTCTCTTTTACTGCCAGGACGTTTCTGTTTGTAGTACTGAAGGACAAATGATTAAATGCAATCTGTTGTGACGTATTTTCCAGCCAAATATTTCCGTTATCCGTTGGAACCATAAGTACTACATGGTTTCCAGCCATTTTAGGAAAGTCTTTATCAAAGGTTTCAGAAGAAAAACCGCTTTTAATGATTGCATAATAAGAAGGAATATCAGCAGCTGCCAATAATGTTCTCATGTAATTAGTCAGAGCTTTGCAGTCGCCGTAACCTTTTATTCTAACTTCTTCAGTATTCATGGGCTGCCACCCACCAATACCCATCGCAACAAAAACATATCGAGTTTTATCCTGCATATAATGATAAATCTTTCTCACTTTTTCTTCGGTAGATCCCGTCAGACCCAGGCTCTGCACTTCTTTTTTAATCTCGGGAGTAACCTGAGTTACGGGTTCAAGTAGATTTTCATAATACCATTTTCCGAAATTGTCCCAGTTCTGAAGATCTCCCTGCTTTCCTTCCAATGAAAATTTTTCCAGAGAAAACTCTACTTTAGGTTCCAGGTATTCTATAGTAGGAGCATAATTTTCATGATCTATTGCAGGAATCGTGAGATAAGTATATTCCGTGCCCTCTATTCCTGATGAAACGTTTACTTTCCCAAATTCTGAATTGGTAATCTTAGTATTCAATTTTATTCCGGATGTGTTTTTCACACGCCTTCTAACGAGTTCAGCGGAGATATTATAAGCGGATAACGGAGAGAAATCTCCAATAAAAACAGTATTTCTTGAAGTTATTTTATAAGAATACTGAATGGTATAAGGATGAGAAACCGAGGTCGGATTCAATACCAAAATCCTGTCATCAACATACAATCCAAATGACGGGGTGTGGCTGAAATCTGAAAAATCCTTTTTTGTATATTTCTTTACTACTTTTCCGTTTTCGTCTAACAAGTTAACTTTTATATCATCAACCTTCATGCGTTTATCGTACGGAATCATCACAGGGGCAAAACCGTCTCCGGATTTATTTAGGATCGTGATCGTGCTTGAAGTAAGAATTTCAATTTCATCGACTGATTTAATATTGTAATCAGAATTTCTTTCCCGAATAACAGCATTAGCATTTTTTTTTAGTGCATCCGGAATCTTGTTGGCACTATAATCCTGAGCATAATAAAAACTACTCAGGACAAGGCTAATAAACAATAATTTTTCTTTCATATCTTATGGATTGGCATCCGGAGTAAAAACGCGCTGCGCCAATTCCTGATCGAACAAGTATAATGCGGAAGGATTTTCACTCACCATTTTTATTTTGGTCACCAATTGGGAGGCACTCGACTCTTCTTCCACCTGCTCGTTGATGAACCATTGCAGGAAAGAAATCGTGGCAAAATCCCCTTCGTCATTGGCGTTTTTCACAATATTGAAAATACTTTTGGTCACTTTTCTTTCGTGTTCCAAAGCTTTTTGAAAAACATCAATATGGCTTTCAAAATGATGTGGAGGCTGGGCAATAGCTCCCATTCTGATTTCTTCGCCCACATCATTCAGATAATCAAACATCTTATCAGCGTGCATTAATTCTTCTTTGCTTTGCACCCGGAAATAATGGGCAATACCATCCAGGTCCTGCGCGTAAAACCATGCAGACATGGATAAATAGTACTGTGCAGCATACTGTTCATGCGTAATTTGTTCATTGATAAGCCGGGCTATATTTTTACTGATCATAAAATTGTTTTATTCTCAAAGATAATTAAAATCTTTTCCTGTGCCAACAAAAAAGAGCAAAGAAATACTTCTCTGCTCTTCTCACATTAAAAATCAAAAATTACTAACTGTTATTGTACGATGGAAAATTACTTTTTTTCCATTTTTTGCCTGTCCATCTCTTTGAAGCCTTTCTTATCCATTTTTTCTTTCATCTGCTGTCTCTTTACCTGTTTCTGGGCTTGCCATTTTTCGAATTGCTGCGGCGTCAGGATCGCTTTCATTTCGGCTTCTCTCTCTTTCATTTTCTGCATTCTGTCTCCTTTCTTTTGCATTCTCGCTTCCTTATTTTTCTCCATTTGCTTCTTTCCTTCAGCTTTGCGTTTTTCGTGAAGGGCTCTCAGTTGATCCATTTGCGTGGCGTTCAGTTGCAGTTCTTTTTGCATTTCTGCAAGATGCTCTTGAGCTTTGGTCTCTTTTTGTTTCAGCATTTCTGCTTTTTTCTCAGGAGTCATCGGTGTTTTTTGTGCCATGGCGAAAGTTCCCATTGCCAACACCATCACTGTTAATACCATTTTTTTCATAATACTTCTGTATTTAATTTGTTTTCTGTCTTTATGATACCAAAAATCAAGGGAGGTTAAAAGAAATGAAGAAGATTTTTAATTTCAACCTTTTTGCACAGTGCCGAAATAAATTCAAATTATGCCTGTGTGAAAATAGATTCTAGTAAGAAGCAATGAAATAATGGTTCCGTACAAATACTACAGATTGACTTCTCATTTGGCCTGTTTCTCTAAAAGGTATAAGATGCGCCGCCCTGTAAAAAACCCTTTGTACCGATATTAGTTTCTACGAATACCTCTAATTTCTCACCGTAACGAATACCAACGGGTGAAAGATTGAAAGCTAAATACACATTACTATCGTTGTTGTCTCTTCCTTCAAAAGAGGAAAACAAAGCACCCACCCCCGCTCCGGAATACAATTTCATTTTATTTTGCGGATTGTTCCAGGTATAATTGGCCTGCAAAAGGAAAGTATTGAAATTTATTTTATAATTATAATGATCATCTCTCACCCTTTCATAGTTATATCCAATTCCATACTGCCACTTGCTGTCATCATCATACATCATAACTTCCGCCGAGAAAACCCCGTTGGAATCATAATATACAGCAGAACCACCAGTTATCACATTGATAATATCTCCTGTGATAGACTCTGTAATACCAAATAATGAGGCGGTTCCATAAGAGGCTCTCAGATCAACTTTTTTTTGGGCAGTTCCCCATGCGGCAAATAAAAAAGCCAAAGCGCAGATTGTTTTTTTCATGTGGTTATAATTTATCGCTAAAAATACAATTATTTCTTAGAGCTTATTACCTCTTACTAAAAAAACCAGCAATCATTTAGATAAAAAATCCGTCCAGAAAATTCTGAACGGATTAGGTATAGTTAAATCCTTCAAGGATTTGGAATCCTTCAAGATTGGTTTTGGTCTTACATCATTCCCGGCATTCCGCCACCCATCGGCATGGCTGGTTCATCTTTCTTGATTTCTGTGATCACACATTCTGTAGTGAGCAACATTCCGGCAACGGAAGCTGCATTTTCCAGGGCTACACGTACTACTTTGGTAGGGTCGATGATTCCTGCCTCGAACATGTTGACAAACTCATCATTCTTAGCATTGAATCCGTAATCTGCACTTCCATCGGCTACTTTCGCTACAATAACGGAACCTTCACCTCCGGCGTTGGCTACGATTTGTCTCAACGGTTCTTCAATCGCTCTTTTCACAATCTTGATTCCGGTAGTTTCATCCGGGTTGATGCCTTCGATGTTCAGGGCATCGATGGATCTCACCAAGGCCACACCACCACCAGCAACGATTCCTTCTTCCACAGCAGCTCTGGTAGCATGAAGGGCATCATCAACACGGTCTTTTTTCTCTTTCATTTCCACTTCGGAAGCAGCACCTACGTACAACACAGCTACTCCACCGGCCAGTTTCGCCAGTCTTTCCTGTAGTTTTTCTCTGTCGTAATCGGAAGTTGTGGTTTCCATTTGCGCTTTAATCTGGTTGACTCTCCCTTTAATCTGCGCCTCGTCGCCACCCCCGTTTACGATGGTTGTATTGTCTTTATCAATCGTCACTTTTTCAGCAGTTCCCAGCATTTCCAAAGTTGCATTCTCCATAGTGAATCCTCTTTCTTCAGAAATAACCTGTCCGCCGGTAAGAATGGCGATATCTTCCAACATCGCTTTTCTTCTGTCGCCAAATCCCGGTGCTTTTACAGCAGCTATTTTCAGCGATCCTCTCAATTTGTTCACTACTAAAGTGGCCAATGCTTCCCCATCCACTTCTTCAGAAATAATGAGGAGAGATTTTCCTGCCTGCGCAACCGGTTCCAATACCGGTAGCAATTCTTTCATGGAAGAAATTTTCTTTTCAACTAAAAGAATGTAAGGATTTTCAAGTTCAGTAATCATTTTTTCAGGATTCGTCACAAAATAAGGTGACTGGAAACCTCTGTCGAACTGCATTCCTTCTACCACATCTACCGTAGTATCAGTACCTTTCGCTTCTTCCACGGTGATAACACCTTCTTTACCCACTTTTCCGAAAGCTTCAGCGATCAGAGCACCGATGGTATCGTCGTTGTTTGCAGATATAGAAGCTACCTGCTTGATTTTTTCTGCGTTTTCGCCCACTTCCTGAGATTGAGATTTGAGGTTTTCAACCACCGCTTTTAC
>JADMKO010000140.1 GCA_015478785.1 Chryseobacterium sp.
TTTCCGAAAAAAAGGATGAATTTCCTGATCAAATTCAAAAAGAGAATTGGTGTAGAAGCCGGTAATTCCCTGCTTTTTCATAATATCTTTCCCAAGTCCCATTCGGTAGGATCCCACCAGTTTCCGGGCTTCGCTGTCCCAAAGAAAAAGGTGGTTGTAATGCTTGTCAAATTCGTCCAGATCATAGGGCAGATTGCTTCCTTCGCCAATTTTTCTGAAGGTCAATTCGCGCTGTCTCCCGATTTCCCTCATAATAGAAGGAATCTCATGATAAGCTGCAAAATAAACCTCATAATTGCCGTTGGAAAAAAACATTTTATCGCTTTTTTTCAGCTCAGTAATTTCCTTTACAAGATCTTCCGGCGGCGTTTCTTCAATAATATTCTGAATAATATTGGACTCTTTCAGTATTGGAAATTTAATATTCAGGTTGGGAAGTTTTAGAATTTCCGGCAATGATTTTCTCCGGTCATAATAGGATTTCATCATATACACTTTCCTTTTCAGGAATTCTCCCAGTTCCTCTATCGATTCCTGCTCTTCAATCATACGCAGCGAAATGCTTTTCCCGATTCTCAAACGGATCGGTTTGTCGCGGTTCAACATCATTTCCGAAGGCAACATTAGGGTCTGCAGATTAGGATGCAGTTTGGAAAGCTGATAAAATTTCTGGCTGTTTTTCGCATGAAAATACATGGGAATGACAGGGCATTTCGCTGCCCTGATCAGCTTCAGAGCCGGAGTTTCCCAGGTTTTATCAAGTATTTCACCGTACGGATTATTGGTATTGGAAACTTCGCCGGCAGGGAAAATCCCAATACAGCCTCCGCTTTCCAGATGTTTTAGTGTTGCCCGCATTCCGCTGGCAGAATTGTGAAGCTCTTTTCGCCCTTCAAAAGGATTTACCGGGATGACATACGGTGCCATCGGTTCAATTTTGGACAAGAGGAAATTTCCCATTATTTTAAAATCAGGGCGTATTGCCGAGATAATTTTCGTCATCAAAATCCCGTCGATTGCGCCCAGAGGATGATTGGACACTATAATAAAAGGCCCGGATTTAGGAATTTTGCAGAGATCTTCTTCAAAAACAATGTATTTCAAATTCCTTTCGCGGACGAAAGCGTCAAAGAAATCTTTCCCTTTTTTGTCTTTCAGCTTATCATATAAGGCATTCACCTCATTGATCCTAGTAAGCCACATCACCGCAGAAGCAATCGGGCTTTTCAGAGGCCCCGCCTTGTCAAGTCCGGCAGCTTTTATCAGATCTTGTCTGGAAATTAAACTCATTTTCAGTTAAAAGTTTTTTTATTGCGTAACCATTTGAAGCGTATTCCTTGAAATTTGCTCCAGCAGTACTTTTTTATTTTTATAAAATTTATGCAGATCTTTCAGATCGGTATTGCGAACAGTGAAAAGGGATACATCTTTTACCAGTTCTGTATGGAAATCACGGGAAAGTTCGGCATTAAAAGCATCGATATTTCCGAAAGGATCCTCTAGGCACAAAGCTAATGAAATTGCTGAATTTTGCATGAGTGATACCCGAATTTTAGACTGGTTCAGAAGTTGGAAAATATGACTGATATGATCTTCCGCAATGAATGAAAAATCGCGTGTCGCAATCCGAATCAGGGTTTGTTTATTTTTCAGAATATAACTTTCTGTAAGTTCATTCTTCGCAGTGAGGCATATTTTGGTTCCTTTTTCTTCCGGTTTCAAAAAAGATTTCACAAAGAACGGAATATTCTTCTGTTGCAGTGGTTGCAGGGTTTTCGGGTGAATGACCGATGCACCGTAATAGGCCATTTCTATGGCTTCTTCGTAAGAAATGTTGGAAAGCAGCGAAACATTTTCAAATTTCCTGGGATCGCCGGTCATCACGCCGGGAACATCCTTCCAAATCGTCATCGCTTCAGCGTCGGTACAATAGGCAAAAACCGCAGCGGTATAATCGGAGCCTTCTCTGCCAAGCGTCGTGGTAAAATTGTTGGAATCTGAACCGATAAATCCCTGAGTAACATAACTGACTTTTTCAGGCAGCGCACGAATAAGTTCTTCGGTCTGTTGCCAGTTTACTTCGGCTTCCTGATAAGTGTCATCGGTTTTAATAAAATCTCTCACGTCCAGCCATTGGTTGGTAAATCCTTTCTCGTTCAGGTATCCGCTGAGGATTTTTGAAGAAATCAATTCTCCGCTGCTTACCACCTGATCGTACACAAAACTATAATTCGGTGATTTATTTCTTCTCAAAAAAGCTTCCAGATCATCAAAAAAAAGAGCTATTTCCTGAAAGACAGAATGTTCATCGCAGAAAATTCCTTTAGCGATATCTATATGATTTTGTTTAATAATGTCAAGTTCCTGTTTATAATGGCCTTTTTGAAAATAGAGTGCCACCACCTTTTCTAACGCATTGGTGGTTTTTCCCATCGCCGAAACGATGAGAATACAGTGCTCAAAACCTTGGCTTTCCAGAACTAAAGCCACATTTTTTACACTCTCAGCATCCTTAACGGATGCACCCCCAAATTTAAAAACTTTCATTTAAAAAACTAATAATCAACAGAATATAAGTATTTTCCATCCGATAATCACAATAGAAAAAGTTTTCAAAAATAGTGTTTTAACACGAGAAATAAAAAAAGTTGACCACCGGCAAAGCATAGCCGGAAATACAGGCCTTTATATTGCGGAAGAATACGCTTCTTTATGTGATAGAAAATTCCGAAATTTGTGCAGAATCAAAATATTACAAATGTCAGAAAAAGTATTACAGACCCTAGGTGAATTTATTATCGACAAACAGGAAGATTTTCAGTACACCACGGGAGAACTCTCCAGACTGCTGAGCGCCATCAGGCTTGCGTCAAAAGTCGTGAACCGCGAAGTGAACAAGGCAGGTATTGCGGACATCATCGGAAAAGCCGGAAATACCAATATTCAGGGCGAAGATCAGCAGAAACTGGATGTTCTGGCAAATGAAATATTTATTGCAGCACTTTCTCAAAGAGAAGTGGTCTGCGGAATCGCTTCCGAGGAAAATGATGATTTCATCGATGTAAAATGCGGCCCGAACGGCCACATGAGCAAATATGTAGTATTAATAGATCCGTTGGACGGTTCTTCCAATATCGACGTGAACGTATCTGTAGGAAGTATTTTTTCCATTTACAGAAGAATTTCCGAACCGGGAACTCCTGTAGAACTCCGCGATTTTTTACAAAAAGGAACCGAACAGATTGCTGCGGGATACGTGGTGTACGGTTCATCCACCATGATTGTGTATACCACAGGAAACGGCGTGAATGGTTTTACGCTGGATCCGAGTTTGGGAACGTATTATCTTTCTCATCCTAATATGACATTTCCGGAATCGGGGAAAATTTATTCTATTAATGAAGGTAATTATCTCAAATTCCCTCAGGGTGTAAAAAATTACCTGAAATATTGCCAGATGATAGAAGGCGACCGG
The DNA here is from genome assembly GCA_015478785.1 of Chryseobacterium sp. GTDB lineage: Bacteria > Bacteroidota > Bacteroidia > Flavobacteriales > Weeksellaceae > Chryseobacterium_A. Next base: position 3,476 of record JADMKO010000140.1, read on the forward strand.
CCGTATACCTCCCGTTACATCGGATCTCTGGTGTCGGATTTTCACAGAAATATGATCAAAGGCGGAATCTACATGTATCCGTCCTATGCCAACGCACCGAACGGGAAGCTTCGCCTGTTGTACGAATGCAATCCGATGGCTTTTTTGGCAGAACAGGCCGGCGGAAAGGCAACCGATGGTTTCAATAGAATTCTGAATCTGGAACCTACAGAACTTCACCAGAGAGTTCCTTTTTTCTGCGGAAGTAAAAATATGGTGGAAAAAGCAGAAGAATTCATGAGGATAGATGCAACACAAGATTAAATAATGCAAAGGCGCTCAGGCGTCTTTTTTCTTTTAAATCAAAACGAAGATGAAAACGGCAACCTACCGCCAGTACATTTTACAATTCAAAACTCCTGGCGGAACTTCGCGCGGCATTCTCAATACCAAGGAAACCTACCTTCTGGAAATATTTGAAAATGGAAAAAAAGGAATAGGAGAGTGCGGGATTTTCCGCGGATTGAGTTGGGATGATGTTCCTGAATACGAATCAAAACTGCAATGGCTTTGCAGTAATATTAACGATGATGTGGCGGTTCTCCAAGAGGAATTGCGCAATTTTCCTTCGCTTTGGTTTGGGTACGAACAGGCCATGCTGAACCTGAAACACGGCGACAGTCTGTATTTTCCCAGTGAATTTACTGACGGTAAAAAAGGCATCAGAATCAACGGACTCATCTGGATGGGCGATGCGGAATACATGCAGGAACAGATCAGGGAAAAATTGCAGCAGGGATTTGGTTGCCTGAAATTGAAAATCGGGAGCGATTGGGAAACGGAACACCAAATTCTGAAAATTCTCAGAACTCAATTTCCGGCGCAGGATCTGGAATTGCGCGTGGATGCCAACGGTGCTTTTTCTCCGGAACGGGCCGTAATAGTTTTGGAAGAATTGGCCAGGCTGAAAATTCACTCCATTGAGCAGCCGATAAAAGCCGGAAACAGAACGGCGATGAAACAACTCTGCAGCCGGACTCCCGTACCCATCGCACTGGATGAAGAACTGATCGGCATCAATCAGGTCCGGGAGAAGCAAATATTGTTAGAGGAAATCCGACCACAGTTTATTATTCTGAAACCCTCATTGTCCGGAGGTTTTTCCGGAAGCGATGAATGGATTTCCGCGGCTGAGAAAACCAAAACCGGATGGTGGATTACTTCTGCGCTAGAAAGCAATATCGGCCTGAATGCGATCGCCCAGTACGTCTACACCAAAAATAATCCGATGCCTCAGGGACTCGGAACCGGAAATGTTTTCACCAACAATTTTCAAACGCCGATTGTGCTGGAACGAGATGTGCTGATGTATGATTCTGAGAAGAGATAATGATTTTTAGTAACTGCAGCTTTTAGATGTTGCTGTGAATTAGATATAATAAGCAAATAACTATAATCTCAATTCCGATTGTCATTTAATTTATTTAATATTTTTGAATTTTTAATTTGGCTTAAAAGGTTTTTCATAGACACATCTTTAAAATCTGTGCATCAGTGAGTCTTGATTTTTCATTATTTTTTCTTGACGTTAAAATTAATACTCTAATTTTAAACTTGTCGTCCAAAAAAAGTATCCATGTACCGGTTTTTTAACACTAAAATTGAGATGATATAAATGACAACAATGGTCAGCGGAATGGTTATAAATCTTTCCGAAGGAAATAAATACCAAAGAATTACAATTAAAATGGTTCGCACGATGGAATGAAACAGGCCAATCCAATGATCAATAATCCAGGTTAGAGGAACCCACATGAGTCCTGTTAAAATTCCCACGGTTAACGGAAGTGAGGTGTAATCTACGAGGAAAAATGGGATCGCAATAGAGTAGACCAAAAGAGCCTGAACGACAGTGAGAAAAAATAAGTTATCGAACGTGTTTTTAGGTTTGGATTTGTCCAGATAATCTTCTCCTGTCCATTTCGAAATTCCCATAGCTAAATAAACGATGGAGCCTGTAGCGATGAACAATACCCACACTGTTATGTGGTCAGGAAAAAAAATACCTGAAAGCGCAACCGTTAACCAGGCGATTAATCCTGCGATCGGAGAAGCCAGCAGTTTTTTCCGTTTAAAATCTTCTTTTTGTTCTTCAAGAGTTCGTTTAATTTCAGTCATCTTGTAATGTAAAATTGTGCGTTATCCGTTTCTCAGAATTTTCTCTATTTTTCTACCTTTAGCGAGTTCATCAACCAGTTTATCAAGATAGCGAACTTGTTGTGTCAAAGGATTTTCAATTTCTTCGATGCGGTAACCACAAATAACACCTGTAATGAGATGAGCATTCGGATTCAGTTCAGCGCCTTGAAAGAACTGTTCGAAAGTGACGTTGTTATCAATCAGTTCTTTTATTTTAATCTCGTCAAAACCTGTCAGCCATTCAATTACCTTATGCAGTTCGTGGATGGATCTGTTTTTTTTCTCCACTTTCGCCACATAGTGAGGATAGACAGAAGCAAAGGTTAGTTTAGCGATTCGTTCATTATGTTCAGGTGTTGTTTTCATGATTTTCCTGATTCTGTTTTAACAATGTTCTTATTACAAATATGATGTAAAAGTTACTTTCATGCAAACTGTAATGGAGGCACCATTCTTTTTTCTATCTTTAAACTTTAATATTTTTATGCATAAAAAACTATTTATAACTGTCTTTTTGGGGCTCTTCACCGCCATCAACGCACAGCTGGATACTGATAAACAAGCTCTTATTGAGAAAGAGAAAAAAGGTTTTCTTTTTAAAATGGGAACGGGAAATGTCAATCCCAATACCCTGAACTACGATCTGAAATACCAGCGTCTGGATCTGACACTAAATCCGGGAGTGTATCACATCAGCGGAAGTGCTACCAATCATTTTACGCCCAACCAATCTATGCAGAGCATTTATTTTGATCTGACTCCGCAACTGACCGTTTCTCAGGTGACTAAACAGGGAATTCCGCTCACATTTCAGCAACTTTCTTCCAACGAAATTAAAATTGATTTTCCTACGCCATTACCGGCAAATACTCTGGATTCACTGACCATCCATTATTCCGGAGCACCTGCGCCTACCTATAATGCTTTCGGAGTGCATACCCAGAATTCGGTTCCTGTGATGTCAACACTTTCCGAACCATATGGAGCGCAGGATTGGTTTCCCACAAAACAGAGCATGAATGACAAAATCGAAAGGTTTGATTTTAAAATAATTACGTCTCAACAATACAGCGTGGCTGCTAACGGTATTCTGATGTCGGAAACCGCTTTGCCTGCAGGTCAAAAACTTACTTTCTGGAGAACACAATATCCCATGACCGCTTATCTCGCAGCGTTTTCCATTACCAATTTTACGCGATTTACAGATACCATCGGAAATCCACCATTCCCATTTATAAACTATGTGTATCCCGTGTCCGCAGCCAATCCGTCGATTATGGATAATATTGAGTGGACCAAACAGGCGATGTCCCTTTTTGAAACTTATTTTGGGGAATATCCTTTCCGGAATGAAAAATACGGACACATGGAATTCGGGCATAACGGCGTTTGTATGGAGCATCAGACCATGTCTTCCATGAGTTCCTGGGGAAAATATGTGATCGCACATGAGTTGGCGCATCAATGGTTCGGGAACAAAGTGACTTGCGGAACGTGGAATGACATTTGGCTTAACGAAGGTTTTGCGACTTTCGGCGAACATCTGGCCAACGAAAAACTCTTGATGAACCACAGTCAGTTTATGGACTATCTGGAAGGTCAAAAGAACTATATTACGAATCTTCCGGGTGGAAGCACGTATGTTCCGGATGCACAGTTGGGAACTGTCAGCGGAATTTTCAACGGAAGACTTTCCTATGCTAAAGGCGGCTATATCGTAAGAATGATGAAATGGGTTTTGGGAGAAACTGCTTTTTTTCAGGCCATTCAGGATTATCATCAGCGTCCGCATTTGGCTTATAATTATGCTGTCACCAATGATTTGAAAGCCTCTTTGCTCCAGTCTACTTCGGTAGATTTCACCGAATTTTTCAATGACTGGCTCTATGGACAAGGTTATCCTTCGTATTCCATCAAATGGAAACAGGCACCGAATCAGTCGCTGATTCTCCAGGTATCACAAGTGCAAAGCCATTCTTCAGTCAGCTTTTTTGAAATGCCTTTGCCTATCAAAGTTACCGGAACCAATGGAGAAGTGGAATATTTGAAACTTGAAAATACTTTCAATAATCAGTATTTTACAATACCAGTAAATTTTATCATTGCAACGGTGGATTTTAATTATGAACATCAACTCCTGGAACGGAATTCTGTAGTGATGATGGACGCCAATCTTTCTACGGTGGAAGGTGCCCGTTCTAATTTCAGGCTTTATCCGGTTCCTGCCGAAGATGAAATTTATCTGGATGGACTTCAACGCCGTGCTGATTATCAGATTCACAATCAGGAAAGCAGGCTGGTGCAGCAAGGAAAGTACCTGCCGGGACAGCCGATAAATATTTCAGGGCTTGTTTCGGGATTCTATATTATTTCAGTCAACGGGAAACAACTCAAATTTACCAGGAAATAAACAAAAGCCTTCTCAACTGAAGGCTTTTTCTTAAATTAGCAGATTCTAAAAAATAATATTTATGATCTCAAAAAAATATCTTGAAACGCTTCGGAATGAGCTTCAGAATATCGACAAAGAAGGGCTGTACAAGCGGGAACGTATTATTTCATCGCAGCAATCTGCTGAAATTGTAGCCAATGGAAAAACCCTTCTGAATTTCTGTGCCAACAATTATCTTGGACTCGCTAATGATCCGGAAGTCATAAAAGCTTCGCAGAACATGATGGATTCTCATGGTTACGGAATGTCGTCGGTACGGTTCATTTGCGGAACTCAGGATATTCATAAAGAACTGGAAGAAAAAATTTCCCGTTTTGTAGGAATGGAAGATACCATTCTGTATGCCGCCTGTTTCGATGCCAATGGTGGGGTTTTCGAGCCGCTCTTTGGGGAAGAAGATGCCATTATTTCCGATGAGCTGAACCATGCTTCCATCATTGACGGAGTGCGTCTCTGTAAGGCAGCGCGTTACCGTTATAAAAATAACAATATGGCGGATCTGGAAGACCAGTTGAAAGCTGCCACCGAAAAGAATCACCGTTTCAGAATTATTGTGACCGACGGGGTATTTTCTATGGACGGAATTGTAGCGGATTTAAAAGGAATTTGTGATCTGGCAGAAAAATATGATGCTTTGGTAATGGTGGACGATTCTCATGCTACAGGATTTATAGGGAAAACCGGCCGCGGAACCCATGAAGCCAGTGATGTGATGGGAAGAGTAGACATTATTACTTCGACTTTAGGCAAAGCGTTGGGTGGTGCATTGGGCGGATTTACTTCCGGAAAAAAAGAAATTATTGACATGCTTCGTCAGCGTTCAAGACCGTATTTATTCTCCAATTCATTAGCGCCTGGAATCGTAGGAGCTGCCATCAAAGTATTGGATATGATTGAAAACGATACTTCCAAAAGAGACCGTGTGATGGAAAATGCTGAATATTTCCGAGACAAGATGAAAGCCAAAGGTTTTGATATTCCTGATGGAGACGCTGCCATCGTTCCGGTGATGCTGTATGATGCTCCGCTTTCTCAGAAAATGGCGGAAAAACTGATGGATGAAGGAATTTATGTAATCGGATTTTTCTATCCTGTTGTTCCGAAAGGCAAAGCCAGAATCCGTGTACAACTTTCCGCTGCACACACCCGCGAACAACTTGACAAAGCTATTGCAGCATTTGAAAAAGTAGGGAAAGAACTTGGTGTTATTTAATAAACTGGTTGTTGGTATAATGAAAAATATTTTATCCATTCTATTGTTGTCTTTGTCTGTGGCTATAGGGGCTCAAAAAAAAGATACTGTCATTTTAGATCATAATGATGAGTTAAAAATTGAAGCACTGCCGTATTATAATTTCGGGAAAGGTGTTGGGATGACGTCTCCGGACAGTCTGTTTCAGATGAACCTTCGTTTCAGAATGCAGAACCGACTGGAAGTTCTGAATGATGAAGGTAGTACTTCCTATGATGCTTTGATCCGCAGGTTGCGCCTTCGTTTTGATGGTTATGTGGGAGATCCGCGTTTTGTATATGTCATTCAGCTCTCTTTTTCGCCGAAGGATGTGGGACCATTGGAAGATGACGGCGACCTGAATATTATTCGCGATGCAATGATTTTCTTCAATCCTAATAAAAACTGGAACTTTGGTTTCGGACAAACAAAACTGCCCGGAAACAGACAAAGAGTCAATTCTTCCGGCGCATTACAACTTACAGATCGTTCCATTAACAATTCCAATTTCAATATCGACAGGGATTTCGGGCTTCATGTTTATTATTTAAAACCTAGTACGGAAGGTTTCGGATTTAATGTAAAAACCGCAGTGTCTACCGGAGAAGGAAGAAACTGGACCAAAACTAGAGACGACGGTTTGGCGTACACCGGTCGTTTGGAACTCTATCCTTTAGGAAGTTTTAAAAAAGGAGGCGAATATTTCGAGGGAGATCTGATGAGAGAAGAAACACCGAAACTGTATCTGGGAGCTACCTATCATTATAACCAAAAAGCAAGAAGAACCGCCGGACAAACCGGAGCCACGCTTTTTGAGCAGAAAGATCTGTCCTCACTGTTTGTGGATGCGTTGGTAAAATACAACGGATTTTCAGTCATGTCGTCTTATATGAACAGAGAAACGCCAAATCAAAGTTCTGTAGCGATGAATCCTGTAGATCTTTCAGATTTTAATTATGTTCATACCGGGCAAGGCTTTGATGCGCAGCTGAGTTATACTTTCACATCCAATTGGGAACTGATCGGCCGATATTCGCAACTGGCTCCGGGAAATGAAATATTTCCTTTCATGCCGAAGCAAAAGCAATATTCATTCGGGATCACAAAATACATTTGGGAACATGCTTTTAAAGCGCAAATGGAAGTTTCAAAAAATGATTTTCAGTATTTTGACGGAACCAACAAGGACAACTGGTATATCCGTTTCCAGATTGAAATGGGAATTTAACTCTTTGATTATTTAATTTTTACGATTTATTCCAGATGCTGTATCTTATCATCAAAGCATTTCATATCATTTTTATGGTAAGTTATTTTGCCGGCATTTTCTATCTTGTAAGAATCTTTGTGTATTACAAGGATACCGATGCTTTCGGCGAAACAAAACAGGAAATTCTGCGGGAACAATATGTGATGATGGCGCGCAGATTATGGAATATTATTATTATTCCTGCGGGGATCATCATGCTCATCAGTGGAATTACCCTTATTTTCCTGAATTTCGGATTGATGAAAACACCCTGGTTTCATTTAAAACTCACTTTCCTTATCGGATTGGCAGCCTATCATTTTTGGTGTTGGAAAAAAGTGCAGGAAATTGCAAAACTGAATGGTAATACTTTATCTATACCGAATATCAAGCTAAGACAATTCAACGAAATTGCCACTTTCATTCTCTTTCTGGTGGTCGGAACGGTCATTTTGAAAGGTCAGGTTTTGCAGTACTGGTGGCAATTAATCCTTGGCTTTGTCGTTCTGGTAGTGGGAGTTTCTCTAACCGTAAAACTGGTTAATAAAAATAGAAAACATGACAGCAATATTTAAAAAAGAACTTTGGGGATATTTCGGAAACTGGAGCGCGTGGTTCATTATCGCGGCTTTCAGTATTACGGCGACACTTTTTCTCTTTTTTTTCGAAAACAGTTCTAATATTTTTGAAATAGGAAGTGCTTCTCTTCAGGCTTATTTTGCACTGTGTCCGTGGTTATTGATGTTCATTATTCCGGCCATTTCCATGAAATCTTTTGCAGAAGAACAGCAAACCGGAACTTTATACTGGCTTTTTTCTCAGCCAGTGAAGATTTCGGACATCGTTTTAGGAAAGTTTTTCTCTGTCTGGCTGGTCGGGATTCTCTGCATTATTCCATCGCTGGTGTATCTCTACAGCGTGTATGTATTGGGTGTTCCGGCAGGAAATCTGGACATGGGAGCTACTTTGGGAAGTTATTTCGGCCTCGTGATTCTAATTGCCGCTTTTTCTGCGGTAGGAATTCTGGCTTCTTCGCTTTCGTCACATCAGATTATGGCATATCTTCTGGGCGTTTTCATGTGTTTTATTCTGTATTTCGGGATCGAACAACTCGCGAGTTATAAACTTCTTGGCGGTGCTGATTATCTGCTTTCTAATATCGGTTTTTATCAGCATTATATCGCTTTTACCAAAGGGTTGATTGATACAAGGGATGTGTTTTATTTTCTGCTCGTGATTGCAGCGGCACTTTTTGCTGCACAGTATTTTGTTCAAAAGAAAAAATAATATTGAAATCTAAAAAATGAATAAACGGTCGATCATTTATCTTATCTTAGGACTTGTTTTGCTGGCTGGAACTGCGGGAATTTTTTCCTCACGGTTTGATCTTACAAAAGAGAAGAGATACACCCTGTCTTCTTCCTCGGTTCAGGTGCTGAAAAATGTACAGAAACCACTGATGGTGGAAGTATATCTGGACGGCGATTTCCCGGCGAATTTCAAACAGTTGCAGAATGAAACCCGATTCATGCTGGAGGAATTCCGCAAGATCAATTCCAATATTGACTTTAAATTTATCGATCCCATCAAAACCAAAATGTCTCAGGATACCCTGATGGCGATGGGAATGCAGCCGTCTATATTGCCTGATATGAAAGACGGGCAGGTTCGGCAGATCGTTATTTTTCCTTATGTGGCTTTAAAATATCAGGAGTTCGGAAGTTCCGTGCCACTGATTGTACAGCAAAGCGGGATAGATGCGACTGAACAGCTGAATAAATCCATAGAATATCTGGAATACAATCTGATTTCCAACATCAAATCGATCGCTCAGGAAAACCGCAAAAACGTTGGAATTTTGGTCAATCAGGATGAGCTGGGTCCAGAAGAGTTTCAAGGATTTATGCAAATGGCACTCGAAAGTTACAACACTGGCCCTGTAGTTCCCGAACAGGGTGATGAACTGACACAGGCCGATATTCCGAAATTGAAGAAAATGGATGCTCTGGTCATCGCAAAGCCGAGAAAACCCTTTACCGATGGTGAAAAAGTTATTCTTGACCAATACATCATGAACGGCGGAAAAACACTCTGGATGATTGATGCCGTGAATGCAGAAATGGACACGCTTACGCGCAGCAAAAAAATCATGGCGTATCCAATTGATCTGAACATGAACGATTTTTTCTTCAATTATGGCGTGCGCATCAATTCTGCTTTGGTAAAAGATGTTCAAAAATTCGCTCTTCTAAGGTTAGTCACCGGTGAAGTATCCGGAAATCCACAGTATACGAGTTTGCCGTGGCCGTATTTTCCATTGGGAATTGCTGAAAACAATCATCCCGTTACCCGCAACATCAATCCGGTAAAGTTTGAATTTCCAACGGCCATTGAAATTCTGCAAAGACCCGGAATCAAAACGGAAATCCTTTACGAATCCAGTCCGCAAACCATTCTGAAAACGGTTCCCAATTATGTAGATCTCATTGAACTTTCAAAACCCGACAGCATCGGAGTAAATGAAAGAGCTTCCGAAAGCAAAATTTTCGCTGTCGCACTGAATGGTGAATTTTCGTCCGCGTATGCTAACAGAAGCGAAAGGAATACGTATCCGGGTTTTAAACCTAAAAGTACCGAAAACAGAATGATTGTTATTTCGGATGGCGATGTTGGCAGAAATAAAATCATTAAAGGAAATCCGCTTCCGCTAGGCTACGATCTGCTGACCAATCAGCAGTTTGGAAATGAGCAGTTCCTGCGCAATGCACTAGATTATCTTTTGGACGACGCCAATCTGATGGAACTTCGCAACCGGAATATTGAAGCCCGATTACTGGACCGCCAACGTATTGATAACGAAAAGACCAACTGGCAATGGTTCAATCTGCTTCTTCCATTGGCCATCATCGGAATTCTGGGCGGTTTGTTTTTCATGCTTAGAAAAAGAAAATTTGCGTAGGAAAACGTTCTGTGTAGATTTATTTTGCTGCTTTTGTGCGACAGATTGACAAGGGCTTTTGTGTAAATTGAAGATTTTGAAATGCTAAAAAAGTTTTGCTTACTGTTGTTTCTTTGGCTATTGTGTAGTTGTGTTTCACAGCGAGAAATGGCTTTCTCAGCTTTGCAGAATGGCGATCTTATCTTTGTGGAAGCGCAGCAGGAAAATCTGTCGGGAGCCATTAACCGGGTTACACAAACTTCAGAACAAGAAAATTTTGATCATATCGGAATCCTCGAAATTTCGGATGAAGGAATGTTTGTTTTGCACGCATCGCCAAAGCCGGGATCAGTGAGACAGCCTTTTCAGGAGTTTTATCAAAAAAATCTTAAAAATCACCAAAACATGGTGGTGTACCGGTTGAAAAAGAGATTCCGGAATGCGGTTCCATCTGCAATAAACGAAGCGAAAATCATGCTCGGAAAGCCCTACAACAGCACTTATGTTTTGAATGAAGAACAATATTATTGCTCAGATTTTATAGAAAGAGCGTTCCGCAGCCACGGTATTTTCGAACACATTCCGATGAATTTTAAAAATCCAAAGACCGGCGAAATAGATGACTTCTGGAAATCACTTTATAAAAATTTTGGAATTGCGGTGCCTCAAGACGAACCGGGAACCAATCCTAATCAGTTGGCAGCCTCAGAGAAACTGAAA
>JADMKO010000141.1 GCA_015478785.1 Chryseobacterium sp.
AAATTCTGGCCGGAAATGTAAATGATGGCGACCGCATTACTCTGGATTATTTTGAAGAAAGCGGATTGGTATTTCGCCAAACCGAATAAATGATGAAATTGTAATTCTTTGAACGCTTCTGCTTCGGTGGAAGCGTTTTTTATTTTGGAAGATAAAAGTTATTGACGTTAGTGTTGAGTTGATTTTCACTGTTTCGAAAAGCACGAAGTGTTTGTGATTGACTTCCCTAAAAGTGTGACTTTGTTTTCAAAATTATGAATCAGTGCGGCCAATTCCATTGAGTTTTGTGAGTCCTGATCTCGTCCGGGAGACGAGACCGACCGTAGAGTGTGTTTTAAATTTAGATAAAAAAAATCTCAGATTTCTCTGAGATTTTGTGGGTCCTGAGGGATTCGAACCCCCGACCCTCTGGGTGTAAACCAGATGCTCTGAACCAACTGAGCTAAGAACCCTTGTTTTTGGTTCGGCAAATATACAACGAAATATTATTTCTGCAAATTTTTTTCTAAAAATTCTCCCACTACAAAGTTGCTGCCGCCAATAAAGATCATTTCGTTTTCATTAACCTCTTGTTTTGCAGCTTGATATCCCGACTGTACGTTGTCGAAAATTTTATAGTGGATTCCGGCATTTTGCAGTTCTTTTTCATATTCCGATGGATGACGGCCACGGCCGATAGCGGGTTTTACAAAGTAATAGCGGGAATTGCCGGGGAGAATTTTCAAAACTTCATCAATTTTCTTGTCGTTCACGAACCCCAAAATCATGTGTTTAGTTTTGGGAATTTCGTTCAGTTGCTCAAAAACTATTTCCAGTCCGGCCCGATTATGCGCGGTGTCGCAAACAATGAGAGGTTTTTCAGAGAATTTAAACCAGCGGCCAATGAAATTGGTATTGGAGCCAACATTTTGTAGCCCTCTTTCTATATCAATTTCTGAAATCTGAATGCCCAGTTTTTTTAATTCTTCCAGCAAAGCTACTACAACGCGGATGTTTTTTTTCTGATAATTTCCTTTTAAATCTGAAGAAAGAGACGTTTCAATCAAGGTGGCATCAACAAAAGCTGCGTTTTTTTCCTTCGCAGTTTCGGACAGAATATTTTTTACTAACAGGTTTTCATCACCGGAGATTACGGGCGTATTTTCTTTAATAATTCCGGCTTTTTCCTTTGCGATTGCTTCGATGGTATCGCCCAGAATGTCCTGATGATCCAGTTGAACATTGGTAATGGCGGAAACCAGAGGATTGATAATATTCGTTGAGTCGAGCCTGCCACCTAAACCGACTTCGATAATGGCGAAATCCACTTTTTGGCGATAAAAATATTCAAAAGCCATCACAGTGGTAATTTCAAAAAAAGAAGGTCGAAGATCCTTTGGAAGGTTTTTCACTTGCTGAATACATGCGTACACAAAATCCTGATCGCAGTTTTTGCCGTTTATTTTGATTCGTTCAGTAAAATCAATAAGATGTGGCGAATTGTACAGCCCGATTTTATAGCGAGTTTCCTGCATTACCGAGGCTAGCATATTGCTGGTAGACCCTTTCCCGTTGGTCCCGCCAATGTGGATGGTTTTGATTTTGTCCTGCGGATTCCCGAAAAACTCGCAGAGCGCAGTAATATTCTGCAATCCGGGTTTATAGGCTTTTTGTCCGTCAGTCTGATAATTTGGAGTCTGAGCAAAGAGCCATTCGATAGCATCCTGATATTGTTGCTGAGTCATTTTGCAAAAGTCCAAAAATATTTCTTTTAATAAAATATCCATGTCAGTATTTGTAACATTTTATATTTACCTTCGTCTAATCTTCTAAAACATTGCTATGAAAAAGCTTCTGTTTCTTGTGTTGAGCGGTACCTTTTTGTCTGTATCGGCACAAAAAAAATGGACTCTGCAGGAAGCTGTGGATTATGCGGTATCTCATAACCTGCAAGTTATCAGTTCTGATTATAACCGGAAATTGCAGGAAAGTTCTCTTCAGATTGCTAAAAGAGAATATCTGCCATCGGTAGCCGGAAACATTGGTAATACAGTTTCTTTTGGTGAAGGGAGAGATATTTTCGGAACTACGCAGCGAAATGATAATTTCAGCAATACGACAAGTCTGAGTGCTGATGTTTTGCTTTTTAATAATGGAAGATTGGAGAAAAATGTCAGGAAAACTGCTTTTGACCTTGAAGCTTCTGAGTACGATCTTCTGAGAGTGAAGGATGATATTTCACTTCAGGTGGCACAGCAATATCTTCAAATTCTTCTGAATAGAGAAATCGTGAAAATCTCAGCCAGTGCATTGGCTAATGCGCAAAGACAATACGACAGGGCGCGAATAACCACAGAAGGAGGTGCGACGCCTCAAACCGTTCTTGCGGAAGCTGAAGCCGGACTGGCTAGGGAAAAGCAAAATTTTAAAAATGCGGAAATCAATACCGAAAGAAGCCTTTTTACTTTGGCGCAATTGTTAAGAATAGAGGATTACAGAAATTTTGATGTGGAAAATGTAGTGCTCCCCGAAGCACCGCAGCCGCCTTTGCATTCCACGGAAAATATTATCGAAACTGCTTATCAAAATCAACCACAGATCAAAGCTGCGGAAACAAGAATCAAAGCTGCCGAAGCACAAACAGAAGTGGTAGAAACTGCTTTTTGGCCAACGGTAACTGCAGGTGCAGGTTTGGGAACGTCTTATTTTAACTCGCTTGTTACGGATATTACAGGAAGAGATCTTAGCGGAAATGTCATTAAAGAAGCCGGATTTTTTCAGCAATACAAAAATAATTTCGGACAACAGATCAGCCTTTCTGCGCATATTCCTATTTTTAACAAAGGAATTACGAGACTTCAGGTGCAACAGAGCAAAATAAACGAAGATATTGCAAGAAATAATCTGGAAGCTCAAAAACAGGAAGTTCTTCAGAATGTGCAGCGTGCTCAGTTCGATGCGCAAAGCAACTATGAAACTTATATGGCTGCCCTTGAAGCGGCGGAAAGTTCAAGACTGGCTCTGGATTTTACTGAAAAAAGTTTCGCTGCGGGAAAAAGCACCATTTATGATGTTAACGTAGCAAGGAACAACTATGCGAATGCGCAAGGTTCCATAGCGCAAGCCAAATACAATTATCTTTTCAGCATCAAGCTGCTGAATTTCTATGCCGGAATTCCGATAACTCTGTAAAATTATTTCTATCTTTATTCCTGTGAACAGTATTGTGAAGGCTAAAAGCGTAATATGACAGCCCATCTTTTACAGAATTATTTACCGGAAAATTCGTTGCCATATCTGCGGCAATGGTTTGGGCAACATCCCATTCATATTGTGATTACCAGAGAAAGAAGTTCGAAGCTCGGAGATTACCGAAGAATGCCTGATCATTCGCATCAGATTACCATCAATTCCACTTTGCCTCCGGAATTATTCTTTTTTGTTCTCACCCACGAAATAGCTCATTTTTCTGCTTTTCAAAAATTTGGATACAGAATCCGGCCGCATGGAAGGGAATGGAAGGAAGAATTTGCAAAGATGCTCAGGGACAGTTTATCAGTTTATTCCGAGGATCTACAACCTGTTATTTTACAGTTTTCAAAGTCGCCGAAAGCCAGTTTTGCTGCCAGTACAGGATTGGTGAAATATTTCCATACCGACAACGGAGAAGCAGAAGATTTTGTAGAAACGCTGGAGAAGGGAACCGTTTTCTGTTACCGCCAGGAAAATTACAAGATGGAGACCAAACTTAAAAAGAACTATCTTTGCACCCAGCTGAGCACTGGAAAAAAATACGTTTTCAAACCGCTGGCAAAAGTTAAAAAATTAAGTTGAAATGGTGTTGAATTCAAGCAACTATTGTGTCATTATGGCAGGAGGAATCGGGAGCAGATTCTGGCCCATGAGTACACAAAAATTTCCTAAACAATTTCAGGACATTCTGGGAACCGGCCGAACAATGATTCAGCAGACCTACGACAGAATCAGCAATATTCTGCCACCGGAAAATATTTTTGTTATCACCAATAAAGAGTATACAGAGCTTACCGCTCAGCAGTTACCCGAAATTCCTGTTGAAAATATTGTTGGCGAACCGATGATGAAAAATACGGCTGCCTGCAACCTTTATATGGTGAATAAAATAGCAGCAATCAATCCTGAAGCCAACATTATTGTTCTGCCGGCAGATCATCTGATTCTGAAAGAAACTGTTTTTCTGGAAAAAGTTAAATTTGCTTTTGAGTTGGCTGCAGAAAACGATTACCTCATCACAATGGGAATTACACCTACAAGGCCGGATACGGGTTATGGTTATATTCAGTTTGTAGAGGAAGAAAACGCAGGCGTATTTAAAGTAAAAACATTTACGGAAAAGCCCAGCCTGGAATTTGCTGCAACCTTTATCGAAAGCGGCGATTTTCTTTGGAATGCAGGCATTTTTATCTGGAATGTGAAAAGTATTTATAAGGCATTTGCAGTTCACCTTCCGGAAATGACAGAACATTTCCACTCGTGCGAGTACAATACGCAAGGAGAAAGACGCTGTATTGAAACCATTTATCCCAAAGTAAATAAAATTTCTATCGACAACGGAATTCTTGAAAAAGCGACAAATGTTTATGTAATTCCGGCAGATTTAGGATGGAGTGACCTCGGCACATGGACTTCTGTTTATGAAAATGCGGAGAAAGATGAAGCCCGAAACGCCATCAATTCCAAGTATGTTCTTTCTTACAATTGCAAAGGAAATATTATCCGGCTCAAAAATCATAACAAAGCAGCCATTATTGACGGTCTCAAAAATTTTATTATTGTGGATACTGACAAGGCGCTGCTCATTTGTCCGCGGAATAATGATCAGCTGATTAAAGAGTATATTCAGGATCTGAAAAACTTCAAAAAAGGCGATAAATTCATCTAAACCTGTACAATATTACTACAGTATTTTTGTTCTGATAAAAGGATTCCTATAAGATTTCTTATGCTAAAAATATTTTTATTTTTGTTTTTATTGATGGGCAGCTTTCTGTTTTCGCAAGAACCGAAGAAAACATCCTATACCAATGCGGAAAACATTCTTATCAATATTATTCCTAATGAACGACTGGATTCCTGGACGCTCATCTACAATGTTTATGCAAGAGACCGTATTGTAAAGTCTTCGGGTAAAGAGGAAATGTTGCCGGCTTTCGAAGGTTTCCAAATCGGTCCTCATCAGGAAGGATATTTTTATATCAACTATGTTAAAGACGGAAAAACCTCTCAGATAACCGATCTTCAGGCGCTGAAACAGTTTATAGGAACAGTGGATAATGGTGATGAAGCTGCAATTATAGCAGCAGCTGAAGGGTATGTTATTGATTTCGGATTTAAAGATTATACCGCAAATTATTATGATGCGGGCGCATTTTATGTTGTGGATGCGGGTAAAGTGCTATCAGAAGACTGTCCGCTGCAGAAAAACCATTATGAAGTCTGGATCGATAAAAAAACAGGGAAAATCACTCAGGAAAAAGAGCTGGGAACCTATTTCGAATTGTACGGGAAAGAATGCACCAATAATCCACATTACGATGCGCTGAAACAGCAGATGGAAGACGTGAAGAAAAAAGCAGAGGAACAGAAGGAAATTCAGAAAAAAATGACGGAGAAAATGAAGAAAAGACTTCAGAAACTCCGGAGAAAAAATTAATTTTCTTCCAAAATCTGTGCTGCGGCTTCTTTAGATTTCACCTTGTCGATCACTCTTGTGCAGATTCCTTTCTCATCAAAAATGAAAGTCGCCCGCACAATTCCCATGTAGGTTTTGCCGAAATTTTTCTTTTCCTGCCAAACTCCGAACTGATTCACTACTTTTTGATCTTCATCCGCGAGGAAATCATAACGAAATCCATACTTTTCATGGAAATTTTTCTGTCTTTTTACTGAATCAGCGGAAATTCCAATGAGCTGATATCCGGCTTTTTTTAATTGGGAAATGTGATCGTTCAGGTTGCAGGCTTCCACGGTACACGTTGGCGTATTGGCTTTTGGATAAAAGAAAATCACGAGTTTCTTGCCCAAAAAATCTGTAGATTTGATGATGTTTCCGTCTTGGTTTTTCAGTTCAAATTCCGGTAATGGGTCTCCTTTTTTCAACATATTTTTCATTTTGATTTCAAAAATAATGAATTTAAAAGGAATCGTCTGCTTTCTGGAATAAAGATGAAGATATATTTTGATTTAAAAATGCTACGTTTGCGATTCGAATTTTAAGTGACATGACCAAAAAACAAAGAGCCGAAATTATCCTCAGAGAACTCGAAAAATTATATCCCGAAACTCCTATTCCGCTGGATCATACTGATCCTTTTACGTTGTTGGTTGCTGTTGCACTTTCCGCACAAACCACCGATAAAAAGGTAAATGAAGTTACACCCAAGTTATTTGCTGTTGCCGATACGCCGCAAAAAATGGCTGCGTTGGAGGTGGAGCAAATCCGTGAACTCATCAAAGAAATAGGCCTGAGAAATACGAAAGCCAGAAATCTTAAAAGAATGGCGGAATTGCTCGTGGAAAAGCATGACAGCGTGGTGCCGCAAACTTTCGAAGAGCTAGAAGAACTTCCAGGAGTAGGTCACAAAACTGCTTCCGTGGTAATGAGTCAGGCATTCGGATATCCTGCATTTCCGGTGGATACGCATATTCACCGGTTGCTGACACAATGGAAAATTACTTCAGGAAAAAATGTGGTGGAAACAGAAAAAGATGCGAAAAAAGCATTTCCGAAGCATACTTGGAACAAAGTGCATCTTCAGATTATTTTTTATGGCCGGGAATATTCACCAGCGCGAGGAAACAGAGAAAGAGACTTTATCAGCAGAATGCTTTCCGGAGAAAAAACTACTGAATAATTTTTCTCACTTTGTCAATCAGTTCGCTAATCTCAAAAGGTTTGGCAAGATAATCGTCGGCTCCGGCTTCTTTGCCTAATTTTAACGTTTGAGGATGGGCGGACATCAGGATAATTTTGATGTCTTTTGTTGCTTTCCGGGTCTTCAGATTTTTAATTAAAGTGAGGCCGTCTACACCCGACATCAGCATATCAGTAATGATGAGGTTAGGTTTTGTCTTTCGGATCATTTCTTCGGCGATCGTCGGATTTACACAGCACGTTACTGAATAACCCTCAGGAACCAGCAAGGTTTCAACCAGAGTACAGATGTCCTCATTATCGTCCACAACGAATACTTTCATTTTTTTACCTTTTAAGGATACATCAATTTAATCATGAGTTCTAATGAATGTAACACGATGTTATTTTATCAAAAATCACATTTATTATTTTGTAAATAACAAAGCAAATATAATAATAAAAAGCAATTAACTAAAGATAAATAAATATTATTGTTTATTTGCCCATAATTCCATCTTTCTTTCCAGAACAGATAATGGCAAACAACCCTGACTGAGAATTTCGTCATGAAATTTTGCTAAGCGGAATTTTTTTCCAAGGCTTGCTTCATATTTATTTCGTAATTCTCTTATTTTTATGGAACCTATTTTGTAGCTAAGTGCCTGTCCGGGCATTGCCATATAACGCTCTATTTCGGCAGTTGCGCTGGCTTCATCGTAAGCTACGTTGCTCAGAAAATACTGAATTGCCTGCTCCCTGGACATGCTTCCGGTGTGAAGTCCTGTATCTATCACGAGCCGTACTGCGCGTAGCATCTGATCACTCAAATACCCCATTTTCTGATAAGGATTTGTGTACAAATCAAATTCCGGGCCTAATGTTTCGCAATAATGTGCCCAGCCTTCACCATAAGCACCAAACCAACCAAATCGCATGAACTTTGGAATATTTTCATTTTCCTGCTGCAAAGCAACCTGATAATGATGTCCAGGAATCGCTTCGTGAAGAAAGAGAGATTCCATACCACTTGTTATATTGAACTTGGAAGGATCGGGAAGAGGAATATAAAAAATGCCTGCTCTTTTTCCGTCAGGTGTTCCTTGAACGTATTCTGCACTTGCACTGGCTTCCCGAAATTTTTCGGTTTGGCGGATTTCAAAACCCGTTTTTGGAAAAACACTGAACATGGAGCCCAATTTGGGTTCTATTTTCTTCATAATTTTGTTGAAAGCGGCAAGTACTTCTTTGGAGGAACGATAAGGCATGGCTTCCGGATCGGTTTTCAGATGAGTCAAGAAATCTTCCAGAGTACCTTGAAATCCTAATTGAAGTTTTACTTTTTCCATTTCCGAACGCAGCATGGCTACTTCTTCTTCGCCGATTTTCCTGATTTTTTCTACATCAGTATTGGTCGTAGTCCAGCTTTTTACGTGATATGCATAAGCGTTATTCCCGTTGGCTATGGCGTGGTAGCCGTCTGTATTTCTGGATTTTGGAAGGTATTCTTTTTCCAGAAAATCTGCCATGGCTGTATAAGCCGGAATTATTTTCTGTGTAATAGCGTCGCGATATGAAGCGGAAATTATCTCTCTACGGGCTGAAGGTATTGCTGAAGGAAATTCTTTTACTGGCCCGAAGAAAATATTTTCGTTACGGTTTTTGCTTGTGATTTCCTTTGCTCTCATTTGTGCGATCATTTTCACCACTAATGTTCGAGGGAGAACCATGTTGTTCTGTATTCCCAGGCGAAAATTTTCGGTCGCAGTTTTCATCCAGGCCGGAAATTTCTCCATTCTGCGCAACCAGTTGTTATAATCTTCTTCAGTATGAAAAGGCTGGCTTCCTTTCCCGCTGCCTAAGAGAGGAAAATCCAACGGTAATCCGCCGAATTGTGTAAAAGGAATATACTGTGGATGATAAGCGTAGCGTTCTATTTTATCTTTGAGGGTAAAATCAAGCACATCAAAAATTACCTTTTTATCATCGCTCAGATTTTTATAATCTACCTGTTTCAACTGATCCTGAACCGAAGTATAAAAAGCGATTTCTTCAGAAATAAATTCTTTACTGATGTTTATCGGAAGTTGGTCGTTGTATCTGTCATCACCTTGAGCCGTGGCTTCCAGAGGATAAAGTTTCAGATATTGTTCATAATATTTTGCCGCAACAGAGTCTATATTTGTTGAAGGTGTTTTTTCCGCTACACTTTGGTTTTTTTGGCACGCCGTGAGCAATATCATCAAGATGAAAAAGAGCAGGTGAATCTTGTTGTTCATGTTTTCTTTTTTGCTATGCTAAATTAATTTTAATTTTCTCTTCATACAACCCTTCACAAGACAAAATATATGCTAAAATGTTTTGCACAACCGGGCAATTTTTTATCTTTGTTCAATGCGTTTAAAAATCAAATATTTACATTCAATTCTTTAAAGTAAAATGAAAGGGATTTTGAAAATTTATCACCCCGACGAGACCTTAAAATACCATATTACAAATACTTACTGCAAAGCAGTTTACAGCAATAAACAGCATCTTCTGGAAGTAGAAATAAAGACGGATGACAGTCTTGATCATGTAGAGGACGACTCATTACAGTATCATTTTCCACAGCTCTCTCTGAATGTTTTTGATTTTCCTATCGATTCGCAAAATCTCGAAGAACACACTTTCCTGATTTCTGATGATGATGAAAACACCTTCACAGAAGTAGATTTATATGATGATGAGGACGCATATCTTTATGAAAATGAACTTACTTTCACTACCAATGATGAGGAAGTTCTACAACTCGTTTGGAAAGGGATGATTAGTGATTTTTATACCGGTTTAGACTCGCCGGTTCCTTTCAGGCTGAAATGTCATTTCAAACATGAAGATCCCGAAGTTGGCGAAGAATAATAAAAATCATAAACGTAAATAATTTCATCATACTAACGGAAGTTGATTTTCGTTACTATAAATACTAAACAATACTATGCAGGACAGTACACAGGTTATTACAACGGCAGTAGCACCCACAGTTCAGGAACCGGAAATCCATGTTTTTTCACTTTGGGATGTTTTGTTCAGCGGTGGAATTGTGGGAAATTCCATTATGATTGCTATTTTTCTATTGGGAATTCTGGCACTTTATATTTTCCTTGAAAGATATTTTTTCATCAAAAGAGCTTCCAAATCGACTCCTAATTTTCTGGAAAACATTAGGGACTTTGTACAGGACGGAAAAATTCAGACCGCCGTTGACTATTGTAAAAGTATTGATTCTCCTGAAGCAAGAATGATAGAAAAAGGACTTGCCAGAATCGGGAGGCCTATTTCTGATATTTCCAACGCAATGCAAAATCAGGGACAATTGGAGGTTTCCAAGCTGGAAAAAAACCTCAATATTCTTGCATCTGCGGCTGGAGCAGCACCGATGTTAGGGTTTCTGGGAACCGTGGTCGGGATGATTATGGCATTTTTTGAAATATCGAATGTTACCGGAGCGGTAAGCCCGAAATTGCTGGCTTCCGGAATTTATACTGCAATGGCAACCACGGCAGTCGGACTATTCGTGGGGATTCCAGCGTATTTCTTTTATAATATTCTGGTTACCAATGTCGATCGCCTCGTTTTGAAAATACAAACTCATGTGAACGAATTTTTAGATACCCTCAACAAACCGTTGTAACATGGAGTTGAAAAGGAGAAATAAAGTAAGTGCGGAATTCAGCATGGCATCCATGACAGATATTATATTTCTGTTGCTGATTTTCTTTATGATTACCAGTTCTGCCATCAGCCAAAGCGCTATTGATGTGAAATTGCCTAAAGCTACTTCCGAACAAGCAAGTGCACAGGATCCGGCAACGGTAACCATTACTAAAGATGGCAAATACTTTGTAAATGATGAAGAAATAGCCAAAGAACAGCTGGAAAATCATTTGGTAAATGTTTTAAAAGGAAGTGAAAATCCTTCTTTTACTATTAGAGCTGATGAAAATGCCATTCATAAAGATGTTGTTTTCGTTATGGGAATTGCGGAAACTCACCATTTTAATTTAGCGATTGCCACCATTACCGAGGAATAAATTCTATTTTTAAATAAAATGTATACACTGCAACATAAGAGAAATGAACAGAATGACCGGAGAAAAAGTGCGGTGATCACGTTTCTGTTTTCGTTACTGGTGTTTTTAGGAATATTTTTCTATCAGTTTACAAGAACTGTGATTCCACATCAGGAAATTACCACCATGCTGATCAATTTTGGTGATCTCCGGGATGGCGATGGAACGGAAGAACCTGCTCCTCAGGAAGGAAGTTTTGCTTCCTCAGATGAAATGATGCAACCCCAACCTGCCGCCATAACTTCACCGGCGGTAAATGAAAAGGTGATTACAGGAAATAATACAAGCATGACCACGCCGAAGACGGAGAAAAAGGAAAATGTAAAAAAAGCTGCTCCGCAACCCGTTGTCCGAAATAAACCCTCTTCGGCCTCAGTAAAATCTACTTCTGCTACGCCCAAATCACAGGGCGACGGAAAAGGAACAGCCGCTGTAGGAAATCTGATCCGCGGACGGGGAAATAATGCAGGAAGTCAGGGAACAAGCGGAACTACCGGAAATGCAGGAGATCCGTTGGGTGGAGATGGGAATGGCGACAGCCGGATAGGCATCGACCGAAAACTTGTTGGATTTATTCCCGGAACAATGGGAAGAGGTGGTTCGCAACCCAGCCATAACTGCGATGCAAGTGGAAGTATTACGATCGCTTATGTTGTTGACCAGGCAGGGAATGTTACCTCAGCGAGACGTTCCGGTGGAATCTCGGATGCCTGTGTGGTATCCACCACGCTTGCTTGGGTAAGACAATATGTAAAAGCCGAAAAAGCGAATACCTCGTCTACAGGCAGTTACAAAATTACTTTTTAAAATTACTTTAAATAAAATTTCAGATTGAGATTAATTTAGATTTTCAGGTAATCTTGCAGGAATTTTTTCTGGGAATCAAATGCTAAATCTTCTAAACGCAGTTGCTGAATGGGGATCCACCGGGTTTCAGAGATCTCGGAAAGTTCAGGAATAATTTCAGGTTTTTCGGGAATTTCATATTCAAAGAAAAGATCCAGCGTGTGATAATCAATTCCTTTATAATGATAAATATTTGGAAAGCTGGCAATGTAATGCAGAGAAGCTAAATCCACTTTTAGCTTCAGTTCTTCCCATAATTCTCTTTTACAAGTTTCTTCAGCACTTTCTTCAGGATCTACAAATCCGCCGGCAAGATCCAGTTTGTCCTTGTGAGGATCATTATTTCTTTTGGTAAAAAGGATTTCATTTTCATGTCTGATCATAACGGCAACCGCTCCCGCAACATTGTGATACAGCGTAAATCCGCAATTGCAGCTCCATTTTCTGTTGTCCCAACAGATGGTTCTTTGGCCACAATTGGGACAGTATTGAAATGTATTCATGAAATTCTGGATCCTGTTTCCGTAATGTTTCGTGGATGATAATTCAGAATCACATCGCGGAGTTCTTCGGTTTTCAAATGCGTATAAATTTCAGTCGTTGTGATACTGGAATGCCCCAACATTTCTTGAATATAGCGCAAGTCGGCGCCGTTCTGCAATAAGTGTGTCGCGAAAGAATGGCGAAAAGTATGCGGAGAAATCTTCTTGCTGATGCCCGCTTTTTCTGTAAGTTCTTTGATGATAATAAAAACAATAACTCTCGACATCGAAGAGCCGCGGCTGTTCAGAAACAGAATATCTTCATGTTTCTTGTTAATTTTATATTGAGATCTTACATGGTCGATATAGTTTCTAATGAGCCTTGTGGTGTAATCGGCCAGTGGAACAAAACGGGATTTGCCTCCTTTTCCGTCTACTTTCAGATAATTTTCTTTGAAATTAATATTAGAAATTTTCAGCTCAATAAGTTCAGAAACGCGGAGTCCGCATCCGTACAAAACTTCTATAAGGCATTGATTTCTCAACCCTAAATCGGTATCCAAATTGATAGCTTTGATGACTCTTTCTACATCATCCAGACTTAGCGTATCAGGAAGATAAAGCCCGAGTTTTGGGCCTTCGAGCAACTTTGAAGGGTTGTCTTTCCTTATTTCATCTTCTAACAAATATTTGAAAAAAGCTTTAATCGAGGAAATCCAACGCGCCTGTGAACGTTCACTGAATTTTAATTTCGATAATCCGAAAAGATATTCCTGCAATTGGGTGTAAGTAATGGTATCCGGGCCAATACCGGGAAGTTCAACTTCGGCGTAGTCTTTCAGTTTCCGGATATCCCGCACATAAGCATCCAAGGTGTTATCGGAAAAGTTCCTCTCGAACCTGAGAAAATTCTCAAAGTCCTTTAATTTTTCATCCCAATTCATAGTTGTGTTTTCTTTGTGTTTTTTAAAGTTCTTCTTCCAGTACTTTTAGTATTTCTATTCCATGGTTTTTCAGGAAAGAAATACCGTCATCATCAGAATATTCCTGAAGATAGACCAGTCTGGAAATGCCGGATTGTAGCACCAGCTTGCTGCATTCTTTACACGGCGACAGGGTTAGGTACAGAGTAGCATCCTTTGCAGATTGTGTAGATCCTGCGAGTTTTAAAATAGCATTGGCTTCTGCGTGCAGAACATACCAGTGCGTTTTTCCGTTTTCATCCTCACATTGGTTTTCAAAACCGGAGGGAGTTCCGTTATAACCGTCCGAAATAATCATCCGGTCTTTTACGATCAGTGCGCCTACCTGTTTTCTGTGGCAATAGGAAAGTTTCGCCCATTCACGGGCCATTTTCAGGTAAGCAATATCAAATTTATTAGGTTTCAAAATAATATTTATTTTAAAACACGGGTTTTCTTTTCTCAAGAAATGCTGCTACGCCTTCTTTTTTATCGTCCATTTCGAAAAGTTCTCCGAAGGAAATAATTTCCTTTTCAAAACCTTTATCGGTATCTGAAAGGTTGACGCTTTCTATTGCTTTTGCTATTCCCATAGGTGAATTTCTTGAAATCTGTTCTGCTAAAGCTTTGGTTTTTGCCAGCAATTCCTCTTGTGGAAAAACTTCATTTACGAGTCCTATTTCCTGAGCTCTTTCTGCAGAGATCATTTTTGCTGAAAAAATTAATTCATTAGCCAAGCCTTTTCCCACGAGTTTAGGCAGTCTTTGTGTACCTCCATAGCCGGGAATTAATCCCAGTGTTACTTCAGGAAGTCCCAATTTTGCGTTCTCAGAAGCATACCGAATGTGGCACGCCATGGCAAGTTCCAGTCCGCCGCCCAAAGCAAATCCGTTGATGGCTGCGATGACG
>JADMKO010000142.1 GCA_015478785.1 Chryseobacterium sp.
AATGATTGTCTTGCAGAAAGCCACCCGTTGAGAAAACAATTGATACAGTTTTTTCTGAAAAAATATGGAATCTGGCAGATGTAAAAGCCTTCGAGAAAGCGTATCACGAAAGAAATAGTAAAGACTTAAAAAATAAATAATTATATGAAAAAAATAACAGCCCTGGTGCTGGTTTCCATCGCACTGGCAGCCTGTAAAAAAGAAAGCAAAACCATCACTAAAATAGATCCTGTCACCGGCGATACCATCACCATTGAAGTTCCTGCTGCAGATTCTGCTGAAACTTTGAAAGAAATGGCACAAAACGCTGCTATTAAAGATTCAGCCGGACTATTTACCCAATCCCTGAAACTAGAAAAAGGGAAAACCTATCCTTTTACTACTCATCAGAAAGATGTGGCAACGGCGAAATTGCCGGACGGAAGCTCGCAGAGCATGACCCGTGAAAACACCGACGAAATTACTTTCACCGTAAATAATTTTGAAAATAAAGTTTACGATGTAACCATCAATTTTGTTGCTAAAAAAACTTCTCAATCAGCACAGGGAAAAACCGAAACGATTGACACTCGACAGGCTGCCCCGAAAGATGAAGGACTGAAAAACCGCTGGACGATTGATAAAGCCATGACAGGTAACAAGCTTAACATGAAAATTCATGAGAATGGAAATATTGTTTCTATCACAGGTTTTGACCCGATTTATTCTAAATTTACAACTACGGTAAATGGCCTTACGAAAGACGCAAACGAAAGAAAAGCACTTCTTGCGCAATTGAAAGCTTCTTTTAACGAGGAAGTTTTGAAGGATCAGTTTTCTAAAAACATCTTTATTATTCCAAAAAAAGGTGCAAAAATAGGTGAAAAATGGACGATTTCCGAAAACGCTTCGCCGGATGGAAAAATTAAAATTCAGTCTCATTATACTTTGAAAAAAGTAAATGACGGAATAGCAGAAATTACCATCACTGGAGGAATTCCGAAACAATCCAACAAAGAAACCCAGGAAGGTGTTACCCAGACTTTAAGTTCTGAACTTAGCCAAAACGGAACCTATACTTTTGATGTACATTCCGGTTGGATCATCAATCAGAACATTCATGTGAAAACTTCACAAAGCCAAACCTTCAGCGACGGCAAAAACTCCGAAACCATGACCAACACTTCCGATTCTTATGTTATTGTAAATCCAAAAAAATAAAGGCCGATGAAATTCATCCTTTTAACCATATTAAGTACCATTATTATTTTCTTCGTTTGGAATATCCTTAAAAGATTGTTTTTCAAACAGTTTTATAAAAACATCCACCAGAATCCATTTGGAAAACCGGAGAAAAAAGAAAAATCAAAAATTGATAAAAAAGTGAAATGGGATGCTGAAACGGTCGAATATGAAGAAATAAAAGATCCAAAAAACAACCAATAATTTTCTGAAAATCAAAACGATGACCAAGAATAAAAACCTGATTTATAGTATTGTTTGCCTCGTCTTCTTCATGGTAATCGGCTATTTGTACGCTTATCCGGTACTTTCCGGCAAGCAGCTTTTTCAGCACGATATTGTTCAATACAAAGGTGGTGCGAAAGAACTTTTAGATTATCGCGCACAATACGGAAAAGAAACCTATTGGAGCAACAGTATGTTCGGCGGAATGCCAACTTATCAGATGGGTTCGCAGTTTCGCGGAGATGTGATTAAACAGATTGATAATCTCCTGAATTTTCTGCCGAAACCTGTCAATTATCTGTTTCTCCTTTTTTCAGGATTTTTTCTTTTGGGTTATGTAGCCGTCCGCAACTGGAAATATGCTTTGTTAGGAGCATTGTTTTTCGGGCTTTCTACTTATTTTTATATTATTATAGCCGCCGGACACAATGGAAAAGTTCACACCATTGCGTATTTCGCTCCTTTGCTTGCGGGAATTTTACTGGTTTATATCCGAAAAAAATATGTTATCGGATTTATAGTCACCACACTTTTCATGGGACTTCAGATTGCTGCGAACCATCCACAGATGACGTATTATCTGTTTCTGGCATTGGCGTTTTTATTTATTTCGGAATTGATTCGTGCGATTCAGAAAAAAATATCAGTAAAACATTTCGTCATTTCTTCTGGAATCATTGCGCTCGCTTGTATTTTAGGAGTCGGAATGAACTCACAAAGAATTATGGCAAACGCGGAATATGTTACTGAAACCGTTCGCGGAAAGCAGATTTTGGATAACGAAAGACATACTGCCGACAAATCCGGAATGGATAAAGAAAGTATTCTGATGTGGAGTTATGGCAAACTGGAAACACTGAATCTCTTCATCCCGAGATTAATGGGCGGAGGAAGCAATGAGCCGGAAGGCGAAGAAATGATGGAGACCATCCAGCAACTTGTTCAGGAAAATGCACAGTCTCAGGCCGAGGTAGATAATATTGTTCGCGGCCTTACAAATATGACTTATTGGGGCGACCAACCCGGAACCTCAGGCCCGGCGTATCAGGGAGCCATCGTGGTTTTTCTTGCGATATTAGGATTTTTCTTTGCCTGGAAAAAATACCGTTACTGGATTTTAGGTGCTTCGGCGCTTACCATTATGTTAGCCTGGGGAAGCAATCTGATGTTTCTCTCCGATTTTTTTATTGATGTCATTCCATTTTATAATAAATTCAGAGCGCCGTCGTCTATTCTGGTTGTTGTGGAGTTGTTGTTTCCTCTTATTGCCGTCATCGGGCTTTATCGTTTTTATACCGATGAAACGCTGGATCATTCCTATAAAAAGAAAATTCTGATGAATGTATCAGCAGTTGTTTTAGGAATTATTTTGATTTTATTGATTTTCGGCAAAACGCTGCTTGGTTTTCATACCGATAATGAAAAAACATACCTTCCACCCTATTTGCTTGATTATCTTGTAGATGAACGATTCAGCATGTTTCGAACGGATGCCATTAAAGCATTGCTTTTCGTCGCGATTGTTGCTGCAACACTTTGGTTGTCACTGAATAGGAAAATCAGTCAGAATCTTGCGCTCATCGTTATTGCAGCCGTGAGTATTTTCGATTTATGGACTGTAAACCAGCGTTATCTGAATGAAGATAATTTCGTAGATGCCGTTTTTGCAGAAAACCCATTTCAGACGGAAGCGAGTGAGTTGCTTATTGACAAAGTGGGCGACAACCGTGAACTTCAGGGATTATTGATTAACGCTAATGTGAATAAAGCTCTGGAAACAATTGCTGAGAGAGATAAAGGTCATTATCGTATTTACAATCAGGCAATAAATCCTTTTGGAGAAACCAATACTTCTTATTTCAAATCTTCTGTTGGTGGTTATCATGCAGTAAAACTTCGCCGTTATGATGATCTTATCGGTGAATATTTCAGTGAAATGGATACAGTGAAAATCCCTAAAATCCTGAATATGCTGAACACCAAATACATGATATTCGGAGATGTGCAGGAACCACAAGCTGTGCCAAATCCTCATGCCAACGGTAATGCATGGTTCGTTTCCAATGTTGAGTTTGTGAAAACACCCAATGAGGAAATAAGACGAATTGGTGAAATTGATTCGAAAAAAACTGCAATAATTGCTGCTTCAGATCAAAATTATTTCGACGGAAAACCTTTGGCTGCGGATTCTACCGCCTATCTGAAACTCACCAAATACAAAGCCGACGAACTGGAATTTTCTGCGCAAAGTAAAACGCCGCAGTTGGCAGTTTTTTCAGAAATATATTATCCAAAAGGTTGGAAGGTTTTTGTGGACGAAAAGGAAGTTTCTTATATCAAAGCGAATTACCTGCTCAGAGCAGTGCATGTTCCGGCGGGAATTCACACGGTGCGAATGGTTTTTGAACCGGAAGTCATCGAAAAAGGAAAATTGATTTCAACGATTTCATTCGGGTTTTTCCTTTTGCTAAGTGTGGGAGGAGGTTATTTTATGTTCAGACAAAGAAAATCTGAAAATAAGGAATAATAATCTTTTTAAATAATCATTCAGTTTCCTGAAATGACATGAGCTCGGAATCAAAAAAAATCCTGATCATCACCTATTATTGGCCGCCTGCAGGTGGACCCGGTGTTCAGCGATGGCTGAAATTCGTGAAATATCTTCCGGAATTTGGTTGGGAACCGGTGGTTTTTATTCCGGAAAATCCGAGTTATCCTATTGTGGATGAGACTTTGGAAAGTGAAGTTTCCGAAGAGTTGAAAGTCATCAAAACTAAAATTCTGGAGCCGTATCAGATTGCTGAATTTTTCGGAAAAGACAATAAAAAATTCAAGGCCGGACAATTTGATGTAGGCCAAAACCAAAGTTGGAAATCAAAATTGTCCATCTGGATTCGCGGTAATTTTTTTATTCCTGATGCGCGGGTTTTCTGGGTGAGACCTTCCGTAAAATTCCTTCGAAAATATCTGAAAGAAAATCATTTCGATGCTTTGGTAACCACCGGGCCACCACATTCGCTTCACTTGATTGGTCTGCAACTGAAAAAAGAATTTCCCGATATGAAATGGATTGCTGATTTCAGAGATCCGTGGACGGAAATTTCATATTATCAGCATTTAAAACTGACCAAAAAATCAGATCTGAAACACCGGGAATTAGAAGAAAAAGTTTTTAAAAACGCTGATATTACAGTTGCTACCAGTTTTACGGACGCCGAAAATTTCAGGCAGAAAGGTGCAAATGCGCTCTGTATCACCAATGGTTTTGATACAGAAATTCAGAATAGATCTGAATTGAAACGAAATGAAAAATTCACTTTGAGTTACATCGGCGTATTAGAACAGCTGAGAAATCCTGAGGTTCTTTGGCAGGTTTTAAATGAGATTATTATTGAGAATCAAGAATTTAAAGATCATTTTGAGCTGAAATTTGTTGGCAGGATTGATGATAAAATCATAAAAGAAATTCAAAATACTCCGTTGCATAATGCGGTAAATAATTTAGGTTATCTTTCTCATTCTGAAGCGAATAAAGAAATGGAGAAATCTGATGTGCTGATGGTGACCAATTTTCCAAATGAAAAATCTAAAGGCATAATTCCGGGAAAAATCTTTGAATATCTCGCTACCGGAAAAACAGTTCTTTCTTTTGGGCCGGAAGGTGCGGATGTTGCCCGAATTCTGGAAGAAACAAATGCCGGACAACATTTTAATTTCGATCAAAAGAAAGAAGTAAAAACTTTTCTCTTACAGCAATTTGAGTTTTGGAAAAATAATGAAACACAGCGAAACCAATCCAGTATTGATCAGTATTCGCGAAGAAACCTGACGCACAGACTTTCAGAAATTTTGTAACTTTCAGATCGTCCACTGGTCGTTGATGATGGCAACAAGATAATATTTCCCTTCAAATTTTTCGAAAACCAATCGCAGCGCATACCAGTCCATACCACCGTATTGTTCAGTTCCTGAAATGTAAAATTCCGTAAATTCCGAATTCGGATACATTTCTTTTAAATTGTTGAGTGAATTTCCCTCTCCTTTAAAAGTATTGTGCAGCAAGTCCGCTTTACTGAAATCTCTCTTCAATACCCATTCCTGAATATATTTTCCGAGAGAAATAACATATTTTGCTCCGGTTCCGTCTTTTTCTCCGAAGGTAAAACGGATGTCGGAGTTAATGTATTTCCGAAAATCTTCCCGGCTGAAAACTTTGTTTTTTTGCGGATCAACATGAGCATACATGGAAAAGCGCATCCCTTTTTCCGGATGAATAGTTTCGATAAATTCATCATATTGTTCTTTTTGCAAAAGATTTAAAATGCGAATGCTGATTGAAACAACATTTTGACTTTCCGCTTCCGGAGGTAGCTTTAGAGTAGAAATGGTATCTTCTGAAACCGAATTCACAGTTGGTTCCTGAGACGATAACGCCGTTTCTTTTTGAGTGCAGGATCCTGAAAACAACATCAGAAGCAATAAGAAGATGATCTTTTTCACAACATTTTTTATTGAGGCAGAGCAACTTTTATTCCGTGCATCAAAAATCTATTGTCATTCCGGCTGTGAAACTTCGTGTCGCTGCTGGATTATAAAACCTTCCTCCGAAAGCATTGATGTCATACCCGAGAACATATTTTGTATTATAAATATTATGAAACTGAATCTTAAAATTCAGAATAGAATTGTTCAATTTTAAAGGATATTCGAGAACTAAATTTCCAATGAGATTGGGCTCAGAAGCCACACTATTGGCATCATTCAGATAAAAAGCTGATGTATAAAAATGTGAAAGGTGAACATTCATGACATTCGCTAGTTTCAAGCTCAACAAATTCTGGATGGTGGAAGCGGGAACACCCGTTATTTTGTTTCCTGAATAATCTTCATCGTTTTTACGATATTCTTCAAAGGTAAAATCATAAAACGCTGCAGAAGTCCAAAATCTGATTTCATTCAGAAAACGAGAATTTATTTTAAACTTTTTAGTTTCCGCAGTTATTTCAATTCCTTGTTGCGCTGTACTTCCGGAATTGACAAAAAACTCCTGTCCGGCCTCGTTTTGTCTTCTGACAATCGCATCTCTAAGTCGAAAATCAAAAAACGATGCTTCCAGATAAAAGGAAGTTCCGAACTGTTTTCGGAATCCGAGTTCTTTATTCCAGCCATATTCTGGTTTCAAAAATGTATTAATTTCCTGAGTTGAAGAACGGAATTCTTCCAACACCGGAGCCGAATTTCCTTTCCCGATTTTACCCCGAATGGAAAAGCGTTCACTCAAAAGATAAGTGATACCAAAATCGGGCAACCATTGATTATTAAACTGTACAGTGCCGTCCTCAGCGTCTGGCACTTTCCATTGATACTCCATTCCATTCAGGCTTAATGCAGCATCAATGAACAACCGGTTTCCTATTTCAGCTTTTTGGGAAAGAAAAATAAATCCACTTCTGGCAAAGATTTTATCGGCATTCTGTAAATTTCCCGGCACACCTTTATTGTTATCGAAATTTTCAATTTGTGTGGTATTCATTCCTCCTTCAAAACCAATCCGCGTTTGCAAAAGCATATTTTTCAATATTTTTTCATAATTCAGATGAGTTCTCAAGGCATAATTTTCTTCTTTTCTTTTCTCAAAATTGGTGATGAAAGGATTTTTAATAGAAGTAATGGTATTCTGAAAAACCACAAAATGCGACCAACTTTCTGACAGCGGAAAACGGTGAGAAATTCCGCCCATAAAAGTTTGATTATAAATTCCTGCCCGTTGTTCGGAAGCACCAGGAAATGCACCAGCAGCGGGTCTCGCCTGTCTTCTGTTGTCGTTCATCTGTGCTTCGGTGAGTCCGCCAGGAGTTTCATATTTTAAATCGGAGAAGAGTAACATCAGATTTAATTCATGATCTTTTTTATATTTGATTTTATCTTTCAGAAAGAAATTCATGCGCTGTAAGGCGGACTGTTCCCGGTAAGAATCTGCGGTATGAAAACTATGAAAAAACTGTAATGAATGTTGCCCGAAATCGCTCGCATAATGCGCTCCATATCGAAAAAGCCCATAGCTTCCTGCATTTATTTCCAGTGTTTTGCGTTCCGAACCGGATGTTTTAAACAAAACTGTTCCACCAGTTACAGCACCGAAATCTCCACCTTCCGGCCCTTTATATAATTCAATTTTGTTGATGAGCGACGGATCAAGCAAATTCAGATAAGTGTTTCCTGTAGCATCTGAAAAAATAAATTCGTCCAGATACACTTTCACATTTCTCACACCATACGGCGACCTGAGCGCACTTCCACGAATCGCGAGCCTGTAACTGCCGGGTGAACGTTCTTCCATTCGGGTTCCAGGAAGAAAATTCAAGCTTTCCAGAAGTCTGTCTGGTGCATTCAGTTTCAAAATATTGCCCTGCGCGATGGCTGCGGATTTGGTAGAAGCGATGAAACGAGTCGGCTTTTGATATGCATCAATCACCACTTCAGAGATTAATGAAACGCTGTCTCTTTCCTGTGAAGAAAGCCAGACAAAAGGAAATACAAAAAAAGGATATAATAGTTTTTTCAAGAAAAAAGATTTGAAAGCGAATGATTATAACATTATCATTTAAATAATTTTAACTCTTAATTAACATTGTTTTTTAATGAAAAGTGTTAAATTTGCAGCAAAACTAAAACAAATGTTGAAAATCAATTACAAACTAAAACGCAAATACGTCGGCTTTCTCATTAAAATAAAGAAAACGGTATTCGTATCAGAGATATAAATACCGTTATTTAGGTTAAGGTTTATAGCTGTCTTTTAAAGTGACCGTTCGGTTGAACACTGGTAGGTCATCTGCACTGTCTTTGTCTTTTGTAAAATATCCGATTCTCTGGAACTGTATTGGCTGGCCTATTTTCATTTCTTGGATAGCAGGTTCGGCGTATCCGTGCACAACGGTCAGGGAATCCTGATTGATAAATTCCAGAAAATCTGAATCTTTTTCAGCATCAGGTTGTTCTACAGTGAACAAGCGGTCGTAAATTCTGATTTCTACCGGAACAGCGTGCTTTACAGATACCCAATGCAAAGTTCCTTTTACTTTTCTTTGGCTGGCTTCAGAGCCGCTTCCAGATCGGGTATCGGGATCGTATGTTGCAAAAATGGTTTTGATTTCACCATTTTCGTCTTTCTCTACGCGTTCTGCTTTGATAATGTAGGCGGATTTCAGACGAACCTCATTTCCAATAGAAAGTCTGAAGAATTTTTTAGGTGCTTCCTCCATGAAGTCTTCCCTTTCAATCCAGATTTCTCTGGAAAAAGGAATTTTCCTCGTTCCTGCGTTTGGATCTTCAGGATTATTTTCCGTGTCCAGCCATTCTTCCTGATCCTCTGGATAATTTTCTATGATCAGTTTTACAGGATCTTTCACGGCCATCATTCTGCGCGCAATTTTATTCAGATCTTCCCTCACAAAAAATTCCAGAAGTTGTATGTCGATCAGGTTTTCACGCTTGGCTACTCCTACCCTTTCTATAAAATTTTTAATGGATGTTGGTGTAAATCCTTTTCGCCTAAGTCCGGAAATGGTAGGCATTCGCGGATCGTCCCAACCATTGACAACGCCTTCTTTCACCAAACGGTGTAGTTTTCTTTTGGAAGTAATCATGTAAGAAACATTCATCCGAGCAAATTCCCTTTGTTTATTTCTGACATTTCCCTCTTCATACACCTGATCCAGATACCAGTCATACAAAGGACGGTGATTTTCAAATTCAAGAGAACAAAGAGAGTGAGAAATTTGTTCGATATAATCGCTTTCACCGTGTGCCCAGTCGTACATCGGATATATTTTCCACTGATCACCGGTTCTGTGATGCGGACGTTTTAAAATTCTGTACATTACCGGATCTCTCATATTCATATTGGGAGAAGTCATGTCGATTTTGGCTCTCAAAGACATCGCACCTTCCTCGAATTCACCTGCTTTCATGCGTTGGAATAAATCCAGAGATTCTTCAACGGGCCGATTCCGGTATGGACTTTCAATACCTGGTTCAGTAGGATTCTTGCGTTGTTGGGTAATGATTTCCGATGGTTGTTCATCCACATACGCTTTCCCATCTTTGATCATTTGAACAGCCCATTCATAAAGTTGGTGGAAATAATCGGAAGCGTACAATTCTTGATCCCACTGAAATCCCAACCAAGAGACATCTTCTTTGATTGAATCTACATATTCCTGTTCTTCTTTTTCAGGATTGGTATCGTCAAAACGAAGATTCACGGGCGCATTATATTTCTCGCCCAAACCAAAATTGATACAAATAGCTTTGGTATGTCCGATGTGGAGATATCCGTTTGGCTCAGGAGGAAAACGAAACCGAAGCTGTTCCCGTTTCATTCCGTTGGCTAAATCATCCTCTATAATTTGCTCAATAAAATTGAGTCTTTTCTTTTCTTCTTCTTCCATGGTTTTTTTATTTATGCGCCGTATGATAGTAAGCCAGCATTTTGTAATAGAGTTTTGCTGCCAGAAAAGCGGATGGTTTAGAATAAGGACTTTCCATCAACTCTACAATATCAAAAGCGACTACATTGCATTTTTGAAATACTTTTTTTAATAATTCCAAAGTTGGATACCATTGCAATCCGCCGGGTTCAGGTGTTCCGGTGGAAGGAGCGATAGATGGATCAAAAGCATCCAAATCGATTGTAATATACACGTTTCCTGAAACTTTTTCCAACACATCATCGATCCAATTTGCATTGGAAGCAATTTCGTGTGCCCAAAAACATTGTCCTTCCGGAACGTACTCCATTTCTTCAACATCCATTGAACGGATTCCGACCTGTACCAAATTCAATTTTTGGCGGGCTTCAAAAACAGCACACGCATGATTGCACGAAGAACCATGAAATTCCGGGCGCAAATCTGTATGCGCATCCAACTGAAGTACAGTAAGATCCTGATATTTTTCGCCTATAGCGCGAATAGAACCAATGGAAACGGAATGCTCACCACCAATCATTGTGAACAGCTTGTTATCGTATTTCAGCAATTCCTTAGTTCTGTCGTACACTGCTTCTGTCATCGCTTCCGGACTGGAATTTTCAGAAACTGCACCCGCCATCCAAACACCGTTTAGATAAGGTTCCGTTCTGGTTTCAATATCAAAAAGTTCCATGTTTTCTGAAGCATCCAGAAAAAGTTCAGGCCCTTTATCTGCTCCTTTCCCCCATGTTGAAGTACCGTCATAAGGCACTGTTAAAAGCATCACATCGGAGGTATCCAACTCGGCATTATCTTCAGGAATTCCTGCATAGGTTCTCATAAAAAGTATATTTTTTTTGAATTTTAATTTGATTTTTAAAAGGTCAAAGATAAAACATTTTTCACCGATAACTCACTGGATTGGGAACACAACCTGCCATTTATGGCAAGATTTCTTTCTGTAATTTTTTGGTGAGAGAACGGAACACCAATTCATAAGAATGATCGATCAAACGGTGGAGAAGTTCCACTTTTAATCCTTCGCAAATCACCATATTCCAATGGATTTTATTCATGTGATAAGCTCCGGTAATCTGGGGAAACTGCTCTCTGAGTTCAGCGGTCCATTCCGGATCTGCCTTTGCTGCAAATTGTGACGGATGTTTCTCCAAAGGAACCAAAAGAAACATCTTCCCTCCTACTTTAAACACCAGAGTTTCACTATCGAAAGGAAAGCTTTCTGTTACACCTGCTTTAGCAAGACAATAATCCCGGATTTCTTCTGCTGTCATTTTAAAGATATTTACCGAATATTTCGTGATTCTGATTCAAAAATACTATATTTATTCCTGAAATTGATCATGTATGAAAGCTTTGGTAATTGGTGCGACGGGTGCTACAGGAAGAGAATTGGTTGGGAAATTATTGGATGATCCTGATTTCCATGAAATTCATACTTTTTCAAGGCGCAATTTGCCTGCAACACATCCGAAACTGACCGTACATGTAATTGATTTTGAGAAACCTGAAGATTGGCGGTATTTAGTAAAGGGTGATGTTGCGTTTTCCTGTCTCGGAACGACTTTGAAAGATGCAGGAAGTAAAGCGAATCAATGGAAAGTAGATCACGATTATCAGCTTGATTTCGCCAAAGCTGCCAAAGAAAATCAGGTGGAAGATTACATTCTTGTTTCTGCATATGGTGCACATCCGAAATCAAAACTTTTTTATTCCCGGATGAAAGGAGCACTGGAAGAGGCTGTGAAAGGGCTTCATTTCAATAAAATCACTATTTTTCAACCGGGAATGTTGGAACGAAAAGAATCAGAACGATCCGGAGAAGTTTTGGGAGGAAAAATTATCAAATTTGCAAATAAACTGGGCATCCTGACAAGCCAAAAACCTTTACCCACAGAAGTTCTGGCTCAGGCAATGATTAACGCAGCCAAAATAAAATCCAACGGTTATTCTAAAATTAAATTAGGAGCAATTTTCAGTTTTGCAGAAAAAATTGAATCGGGCTCTTAAATTAAAATTGCTTTTTCCAACTCCAGAAGTTTCTGTTTTCTCCAGATTCCTCCGCCGTAACCTGTAAGTGTTCCATTACTTCCGATAATCCGGTGACACGGAATAAGAATTGAAATTTTATTCAGTCCGTTGGCATTGGCTACTGCTCTTACCGCTTTTGGATTTCCAAGAATTGTTGCCTGTTCACGATAACTTGTTGTGGTTCCGTACGGAATTTTCATCAGCACTTCCCATACTTTTTTCTGAAAATCGGTTCCGACGGGCGAAAGTGGAACCGAAAACGCTTTTCTTTCTCCATTAAAATATTCAAGAAGTTCTTCTTCCAGCGTGGCAAAAATTGAGTTTTCTCCCGGCATAATATGAGCTCCGAAATGTCTGGAAATCTCTTCCAGTTCTGCCGCTAAAGATTTTCTGTCAGAAAACTCTAACATACAGATGCCGCTTTCGCCGGCACAGGCAATCATGGTTCCCAGCGGTGTTTCAATACTCTTTAAATAAATGATTTTTTCATTTTTATAATGATGCGGTGCTACACCAAAAGCACTTTTAAATCCTTCCCCAAATCCGCTCAGGCTTTCGTAACCACTTTCCAGAGCAGCTTCTGTAACAGATTCTCCTTGTTGAAGTTTTTTAAAAGCAGTATTGAGTTGCAACAACCTCTGAAAAGCGTGAAAGGTCATTCCATGATTTTTCAGGAACCATCTGCGTACGGTAACTGGCTCCAATCCCTTTTGCAGAAGATCTTTATCTTTTATTTTCGTTGCAGGATGCTGTGAAATTTCGATCAGCAGTTTCCGAATTTCCTCGGGTGCAGTATCAGGATATTCCAGAGGACGACATATTTTGCAAGGCCGAAAGCCATGATTCAATGCTTCTTTAGTAGTTTGAAAAAACACTGTATTTTTGCGTTTTGGTTTCCTTGCAGTGCAGGTTGGGCGGCAGAAAATTCCTGTTGTTTTCACTCCCATCCAAAAAATACCTTCAAAATCAGGATTTTTTGAAAGAACTGCATCATACATCATGTCGGGAGTAAGTTTCATTTGACAATATTGTTTGAGACAAATGTAAGCGTCTTTCAAACTATTTACAACCGAAAAATGAACATCTATTTCTAATTGTTTGTTCTACGTGTAAATAAAAAAAGGCCGAACGTGAAGTCCAGCCTTTGTAAAAATTATTTTAAATTAATGTCCGTGTTGCTTCGGAGGCTGTGGCAAATTGCTTTTATCCAAATCAGCGAATTGCTGTGTTGCCGCCATCGAAACCACGAGATCATTCAGCATATTGCTGGCTGCTGTAGGAGAATTCGGCAGTAAAACAAGGTTGCTTCGGTTGTTAGAACCTACGGCGTGTAAAGTGTCGTAATGCTGTGTAACGACGATAAGTGCGGATGCTTCTGCTGCATTAATGTTGACATCATTCAGCATTTCTACCGACTCTTTCAAACCTTTTGCAATTTCACGTCTTTGATCTGCAATACCTTGTCCCTGAAGCTTTTTAGATTCCGCTTCTGCTTTTGCTACCGCAACAATTCTGATTCTTTGTGCTTCAGATTCATATTCTGCTGCAGTTTTCTCTCTTTCTGCGGCATTAATTCTGTTCATGGCGTGTTTCACCTGCTCATCGGGATCAATATCCGTCACCAATGCTTTGATAATATCATAACCATAACTGTTCATCGCTTCCTGAAGTTCACCTTTAACGGCAACGGCGATATCGTCTTTACGAACAAAAACATCGTCCAGTTTCATTTTGGGAACTTCAGCACGCACCACATCAAAAACAAAGGAAGTGATCTGTCCTTCAGGATATTCCAGTTTATAAAAAGCATCAGCCACCTGATTTCTGATGACTTGATATTGAACAGAAACTTTCATTTTGATGAAAACATTATCAAGCGTTTTGGTATCGATAATCACATCCAGTTGCTGAATTCTGAGATTCAGTCGTTTTGAAATCTGATCAATCAGCGGAATTTTCAAGTGAAACCCTGCGTGACGTACCGATTGTAGTTTACCAAAACGTTCGACAAT
>JADMKO010000143.1 GCA_015478785.1 Chryseobacterium sp.
ACACACGCTCTTCCGATCTCACGAAGGCTGGACAAATCGTGCTTTTCCACCCATTCTGAAGATTCTTTGGCTAATGCCCGAATCGCAGTGGGTGCAGTGTAAAACTGAGTCACTTTATGCCGGTCGATCACTTTCCAGAAACGGTCGGGTTCAGGATAAGACGGAACGCCTTCGAACATCACGGTGGTGGCACCATTAGCCAGCGGACCGTACAAAATATAAGAATGGCCTGTGATCCAGCCGATATCTGCGGTACACCAGTACACATCATTTTCCAGATAATTGAAAACATTTTTAAAAGTGTAAGCAGTAAATACCATATATCCCGCGGTTGTATGCAGCATACCTTTTGGTTTCCCGGTAGAACCGGAAGTGTACAGAATAAACAAAGGATCTTCAGCATCCATAATTTTGGAAACAAAATCCGGAGAAGCTTTTTCGTACAATGTTTCCAGCCAGAGGTCGCGGCCTTCCGTCATTCTGACTTCGCTTCCTGTTCTTTTTACCACCAGAACTTTTTCCACCGTTGGACATTTTTCCACGGCTTTATCTACAATCCCTTTCAAATCAATGGTCTTATTTCCCCGATAACTTCCGTCGGAACAGATGATCAGTTTTGCTTCACAATCATTAACTCTGGACGCAATAGCCGAATCTGAAAATCCGGCAAAAATAACGGAATGTACAGCGCCCATTCTTGCGCAGGCCAGCATGGATACGGCAAGTTCAGGAATCATGGGAAGATAGATACAGACACGGTCGCCCTTCTGAACTCCGAGTTCCGACAGCACATTGGCCATTTTGCAGACTCTTTCATGAAGTTCACGGTAGGAAATATGCTGCGGTGATTCATTGAGGTCATTAGGTTCCCAAATGATGGCGGTTTTGTCGCCGCGGGATGCCAGATGACGGTCAATGCAATTTTTGGTAATGTTCAGTTTTGCGTTTTTAAACCATTTGATTCTGGCTTCTTCCATGTCAAATTCCACCACTTTGGTCCATCGCTGATACCAGACGAAACCTTCTTCAGCGATTTTGTCCCAGAAT
Source organism: Chryseobacterium sp. (assembly GCA_015478785.1). Lineage (GTDB taxonomy): Bacteria > Bacteroidota > Bacteroidia > Flavobacteriales > Weeksellaceae > Chryseobacterium_A. The sequence goes on from JADMKO010000143.1 coordinate 1,048, forward strand.
TTTTTTGGGTTTTTAATGGATTTCCGGTACTGTTTAAAATAATCCGGCAGGCTGTCGATATACAGATTTTTCATTATAAAATTATGTGAAGATTGATCCGATAAAAGTAATTAATTTTTCTCTCTTTTGGTTTTGGATCTTCAACTTTTAATACCCGCGAAACTTCACCCCGAACTTCAACCTGACTTTTATTATCTAAATTTGCACCTTTATTGTAAAAAATGAAAAAAACAGCCAAACGAATTATGGTGTTCTTTCTTCTGTTTATTTTAGCGTTAGCGTTGACTGGATATTTCGTTCTCAACCAACCTCACTTTGGAAAAGCTCCTTCAGGAAATCGTATGGAACGTATTCTGAAATCTCCACATTATAAAAACGGGCGGTTCGACAATTTGAATCCGACGCCACAACTTGCTGAAGACACCTCGATGCCGGAAGTGATGTTCCGTTTTCTCTTCGGGAAAACTCCCGATAAAACGCCGTCAAAAGCTTTTCATTTTCAAAAAACTGATCTACACCAACTCAGTCCGGAGCAAAATGCTTTTGTCTGGATGGGACATTCTTCCTATTTCATGCAACTTGAAGGAAAAAAAATCCTGATTGATCCCGTACTGAGCGGTTATGCATCACCATTTTCTTTCACCGGAAAAGCTTTTGCGGGAAGCGATGTGTATCAGACAGATGACATTCCGGAGCTGGATTATCTCATCATTACGCACGATCATTGGGATCATCTGGATTACAACACCGTACTGAAGTTATTTCCAAAGACAAAAAAAATCATTACCGGACTTGGCACAGGTGAACATCTGGAATATTGGGGATATGATCCTGAAAATATGATAGAATTAGACTGGTTCGAAAGTGCGGATTTAGGCAACCGTTTCAAAGTGACAGCCGAACCGGCAAGACATTTTTCCGGTCGAAGCTTGAAACGGGATCAGGCTATTTGGGCAAGTTTCGTTTTTGAAACGCCTACACAGCGAATTTATATTGGTGGCGATAGCGGTTATGATGATCATTTTAAAAAGATTGGCGAAAAATACGGAAGCTTCGATCTGGCGATTCTCGAAAACGGACAATATAATGACGATTGGCAGTATATTCATTTTATGCCGGGCGAAAATCTGAAAGCGATGAAAGAACTGAATGCCAAAAGAATGATTCCTGTACACCATTCCAAATTCGCACTGGCTGCCCACTCATGGTATGAACCTTTGACAAAAATAGCAAAACTCAACACAGAAAATCTGCGGCTCATCTATCCGAAAATCGGCGAAAATATCGACTGGAAAGATGATGCAAAAGTGTATGAAAAATGGTGGGAAGAATACGATTAACCAACATTGATTTCCTCATTTATCTTTTTTAAAATAAGGATTAAAACAGAAAAGCCGCATCAGAAAAACTGATGCGGCTTTGTATTTATTTTATCAACAGTAGTTTATGCTAAAATCGAAGCAATGGTTTTGCCGATATCTGCAGGAGAATCTACTACGTGAATTCCGTTTTCTCTCATGATTTCCATCTTGGCCTGTGCAGTATCTTCATCACCGCCTACAATGGCTCCGGCGTGTCCCATGGTTCTTCCTTTCGG
>JADMKO010000144.1 GCA_015478785.1 Chryseobacterium sp.
GTCACCATTTTACCAAAAAAAAGAAGCGGAACAAGACCTGTATAAATCAACACCAGACTAAGTGCCACATAAAAAGGATAATATGAGCGAAGCCTCAGGACATGTTCAGAGTTTAAGGTGTCAATCATAAAAACAGCTACGGAAACCAATAACAAAAAAATACCGGTGAAATTGGTAGTTTCGGAAAATACCGTGATGAAATCTTTGGTTATAAATGCGAAAACAAAGAAATTGATAACGTGAAAAACACATATTCTCCGCTGTAATTTCTTTAGTTTTTGATTTTCGGTAAGCTTGAAAAAATAAAAAAGGAAAAGAAAGTACGTTATCCCAATAATGCCAATATTATAAAGAATGGTTGGATTTTTATCAAGATATTGCCTACAAATAAGAGCGGAAGTTTCTGTAAAAAAAATAGTGAAAATCGCCATGGTAAAAAATTCAATGTGCTTTCCCAGTATTTTTTTCTTCAAAACCAACCGGCAGAGCAGTATAAGATACAAGCCCAATAAAGTGAATATAAAAAACGATCGCAGGGTCATGATGATTTTAAATGAGGTGGATATAAAACGCCAAAATTCAGAGCATCAATGCCGTTTACAGGGATGTCATCTCCCGCTTGTCCGCCAGGAAAAAACTGATCTGCTCGGAGGAACACTGTTTGATAGCCGTGATATTCAGGATTGAGCCTGTCATCAAAATTATCTGTTGGATATTGTCCCATACAGATTTTAATCTTTACATTTTCAATTCCCATCGCTTCGGTTTCCGAACGCACATAATCCAGATACTGCTGAAGAACAGTGAGGTCAAAACCATATTGGAAAGATTCCGGAAGCCCTTCTTCACGGTGAAAGTTGATAAAAAGGTGATTTTTTTCCTGATACGTTTCAGAGAGTGTTTCTTGAGCTGCTACATCCAGTAGATGATTTTCTAATGTTTTCATGATATATGTTAGTTTAGATTAATTATTTATCTCACAAATTTAACATATATTTGGATGTTAAAATCAGGAACTAGCTACTTTCTTTTATGAAATCTGAAATTCTTTTAGAAAATTACCAAAAAATTCTTTCTCAGTTGCCGGAAAATGTTGAACTCGTTGCCGTTTCTAAAAATCATTCTGTTGAAAAAATAAAAATTCTGTATGAAGCGGGACATCGGATATTCGGAGAAAACAAAGTACAGGAACTCACCGCCAAGCAACCTTTGCTTCCCGATGATATTCAGTGGCATCTCATCGGGCATCTTCAAACCAATAAAGTAAAATATATTGCAGAATTTGTTGATACGATTCAAAGTGTTGACAGTGAGAAGATTCTGAATGAAATAAACCGACTGGCTGAAAGGCAAACCCGGAATATTAAAGTTCTGCTTCAAGTAAAAATTGCAGAAGAAGACACCAAATACGGATTAGAAATTTCTGAATGCAAGGAACTCTTCCTGAAATGGAAACAGCAACAATTTCCAAATGTTACCATCACAGGACTCATGGGAATGGCCACTTTTACCGAAGATGAAAAGCAGATTAAAAGAGAATTCACCGTCTTGAAAACTCTTTATGACCAGCTTTCAGCACAACATCCGCTCCACACACTTTCTATGGGAATGAGCGGTGATTACAAGTTGGCAATCGCCTGTGGAGCCAATTCAGTAAGAATCGGATCTTCCATTTTTGGGGAAAGAGAATAAACATTTTACTGACGGACAAATTAGCACTGGAGCAAAGTAGGAATGATTATTGCTGCTGGTCAGGCATTCTATTCAACATAATAAAAAATCAGTTAACATGCAAAAAATCCTCATTGTAGAAGATGAAAAAGCGATTTCGGGAGTTCTGCAAAGTATTCTTTCGGATGAAATAAAAGACTATGAATTTATCATTGCCGAAGATGGCTTGGAAGGATATAAATATATTGAAAAAGAAGATTTTGCTCTTGTGATTTCAGATATAAAAATGCCCAAACTTTCCGGAACTGAACTTCTGAAACAAGCATTACAACTGAAACCTGACACTACTTTTGTCATGATCTCCGGACATGCAGATATTGATATGGCTGTAGATTGCCTGAAAGAAGGTGCTTACGATTTTATTTCAAAACCAATTGACATCAACCGACTGATTACCAGTGTTAAAAATGCTTTGAACAAAGAAAAATTAGCCTCGGAAAACAAACACCTTCAGACAGAAAATAAAACGCTGAAGAAAAAAGTCAATAAAAAATACCAAATGGTGGGTGAAAGCTCTGCTTTGAAAAAAATTCAGGACATGATCGAAAAAGTGGCAAGTTCTGATGCAAGGGTTTTAATTACCGGACCGAACGGTGCTGGTAAAGAACTGGTTGCCCATGCGATACACGCGCAAAGTGACCGGAGCAAAGGCCCGATGATTGAGGTAAACTGCGCTGCCATTCCTTCAGAATTAATTGAAAGTGAACTGTTTGGACACGTGAAAGGATCTTTCACCGGAGCCATAAAAGACAGATCGGGA
>JADMKO010000145.1:0-7966 GCA_015478785.1 Chryseobacterium sp.
GGAATAAGAAATGGCACGTCTCAGGATTCTTCTGATTACATATCCTGCACCGCCGTTGGAAGGCAGCTGTCCGTCTGCAATAGCGAAGGAAACCGCCCGGATATGATCTACCACTACGCGGATGGCAATATCTTTTTCGTCTTCTAAAATTCCGGTATATTTTTTTCCTGAAAGCGCTTCCACTTTTGCAATGAGCGGTGTGAAAACATCCGTGTCATAGTTGGAAGATTTTCCCTGAAGTGCCATACACAGCCGCTCGAAGCCCATTCCGGTGTCCACGTGTTGTGCAGGAAGTCTCTCCAGGCTGCCATTCGCTTTCCGGTTGAACTCCATGAAAACGAGGTTCCATATTTCCACTACCTGAGGATGATCGTTATTCACCAGATCCAGGCCGGAGATTTGTGCTTTTTCTGTGGCTGTCCGCAGATCTACGTGTATTTCTGAGCATGGCCCGCAAGGCCCGCTGTCGCCCATTTCCCAGAAATTGTCTTTTTTATTTCCGTTGATGATGCGGCTTTCGTCAATATGTTCTTTCCAGAAATTATACGCTTCCTGATCGCGCTCCAGATTTTCAGACGCATCGCCTTCAAAAATGGTGACGTAAATATTCTCCTTCGGAATTCCGTACACTTCGGTCAGCAGTTCCCACGCCCAGCCAATGGCTTCTTTCTTGAAATAATCTCCGAAAGACCAGTTGCCCAGCATTTCGAACATGGTGTGGTGATAGGTATCACGTCCTACATCGTCCAGATCGTTGTGTTTGCCGGAAACTCTCAGGCATTTCTGCGTATCGGAAATCCGTGGCGATTTTGGGGTTTTGTAACCGAGGAAATAATCCTTGAACTGCGTCATTCCCGAGTTCGAGAACATGAGGGTAGGGTCATCTTTCAGCACAATGGGTGCGGATGGAACGATAAGGTGTTCTTTACTTTTAAAAAAATCTAAAAACTGCTGGCGGATCTGTTGTGAAGTCATATTCTTTTTGCTTGAGGTCTGAAGTCGGTTGCCGAAGTCAGATAAGGTGCAAATTTAGGGAAATTTAGTGATAATTTTATTCGTTTTTCGTGAATCTAAAAAGCGTCTGCTGAACTCTGTGTCCGTATTCAATTCTGAGAAAATCAAACTTTTAATTGAAAATCTAAAATGGCAGGAACGTTGGGAGAGAATCAAAACCGCATACTTTTTGCAACGGATTTCTTATCTTTAAATAATCTTTCTAAATAAATTCAATGAAAATCACAGATCTTGCGCTGGAACTCGGCGTATCTACTTACAGCATCAAACAGTTTATAGAGGATTTCGATCTGGAACTTTCGGAATGTCTGTACCCGAATATGGAGGTGAAAGATGATTTCCTGAGGTTTGCCCGCGAAAACAGAAAATTTCTTCTGAAGTATGAAAAAGATCTTACTGAGGAAAAAACATGCAGCCAGATTGCGGAACATATCAATCAACCGGTTGAAAAAGTAGAAGCGCTGATCAAAAAACAAAAGCCGAATCTTTTCGAAAACGGAATGTACAAATCGTCTGTCTCCAGTTATGGTATCGATCATGATCTGGGTGGAAATTACAAATTTGTTTATGATTATTTCGGAAATAAAACGCCTTTGGCTCAACGCGATTTCATTGGGTACCGCGATTTGTTTTTTTATATTACCGATATGCTGAATCCCTTTATTGATGAACAGCAGGCAAAAGATTGGGGAATTTACAAACCCGCCGGAATTATCCTTTACGGGCCGAAAGGAAGCGGAAAAATTTTCTGGGCTCGTAAAATCGCAGAAATTATCAACTACGAATTTCGGGAAGTGAAAAATTCTTATCTCGGAACATCGTTTATCAACGGAAAAAAAGCAGATTTTAATGATTTCCTTACGGCAATGATGAAAGAGAAAAAAGTACTTCTGTTTTTGGAAGACTTTCATAAAATCGCCAAAGACCGGTCGCCCACTCAGAATCAGATCACTGAAAATGAAGATACCAAAGATATTATTCTCCACAGTATTCATCGTTTTGTGAATGAAGATCTGCTGATGGTGGTTGCCGCAGACAATCTTCTCGGAATGGACAGCGAAGTTTTCGCGCCCGGAAGATTCGATGTCAAAATCCCGGTTTTTCCACCCAATCAGGATGAACGTTCGCAAATGATTCTCCGCTATCTTACCCATCATCTGGAAGAAGACGCTGTTCTGATGAAAATACTGGAATACAATGAAGCTGATCATAAACCGTTCTGGAGTGAATATTCTTCCAAAATGAAACTTTTCAGCAATACGATGGTGATTGATTTCACACAAGGAGTGAAAAAACGCCTCCGCAATCATTACCTGAAAGTAAAAACACATCAGTTCAAAATTGAGAAATCTCTCTTGGAGCACAGCCTTATCGAAGCCGCAACTAAGCTTACTGATGAATATCTGAGCTCGGTACAGCAATTTATTTTTGAAGTTTCCGCCAATGATTATGATGCGTTTACCAAAAGAATAGAAAAACTGAAACACGAACTGGAAACCTATAAAGTAGTGGAAATGCCAAGGCGACAGATCGGGTTTCATCAAAATTAATACGTTTAGTCGCAGGTCTTCTCTCCATTTATAGACAAGAATGCGGCGGTTTTTCTTAATTTTGCGGTATGCAAAAAGAGTTCTTCGCCTATCAGGCACAAACTACCCAATTTGCTGCCGGTTTTGAAGTCGCCAAAGCACAAGGCAGTTACATCTACGGCACTGACGGGAAAAAATACTTGGATTTTGTAGCCGGTGTTTCGGCCAATACGTTGGGCCATTCTCATCCCAAAATTATTTCCGCTATAAAAGAACAGGCTGATAAATACCTCCATGTGATGGTCTACGGAGAATATGCACAGGAAATGCCTGTGAAATTGTGTCAGCTTCTGGCAGAAAACACTCGCCAACCTTTGGAAGTTACTTATCTGGTAAATTCAGGAGCAGAAGCGATAGACGGTGCGCTGAAACTGGCAAAAAGATACACAGGAAGAGAAGAAATTATATCATTTAAAAATTCCTATCACGGCAATACACACGGAGCGCTTTCGGTTTCCGGAAATGAATATCATAAAAATGCTTTCCGGCCACTTTTACCTTTGGTGAATTTCATCGAATTCAATGGGGAGGAAGATCTGCAAAAGATTACAGAAAAAACAGCGGCTGTCATTATGGAAACGATTCAGGGTGCTGCGGGATTTGTACTTCCCGATAATTCTTATATTCAAAAACTGAAGAAAAGATGTGAAGACACAGGCGCTTTACTGATTCTGGATGAAATACAACCGGGTTTTGGAAGAACCGGAAAACTGTTTGCTTTCGAGCATTACGGAATCGTTCCCGATATTCTGGTGATGGGGAAAGGTATGGGCGGCGGCGTTCCAGTGGGCGCTTTTATGAGTTCAAGAAAAATTATGGAAACGCTTTCGCATTCTCCGAAATTGGGGCACATCACTACTTTCGGAGGAAATCCACTCATTGCAGCGGCCAGTCATGCTACCTTGAAAGAAGTGCTTTCGAGTGGACTGATGAATGAAATTTCAAAGAAAGAACAGTTGTTTCGGGAGTTGCTTGTACATCCGAAAATTAAGAAGATCAACGGGAAAGGTCTCATGCTGGCTGTAGATCTCGGATCGCCTGACTATACATTGCAGGTCGCCAAAGATTGTATGGACAAAGGACTTATTGTCTTTTGGCAACTGTATAGAAATGAGTATCTTAGGATTTCGCCGCCGCTCACTATTTCCGAAGAAGAAATCCGCGAAGGTTGCCGTATCCTTCTGGATGTACTAAATTTTGATTAGATAAAAATCATATCTCTATTGTTGCATAGTTCAATAATTAATTTATATATTGCGCAACATTAAAAAGTGAACAATATGGCGAAGCAGAAAGTGCAGTACGAATTCCCAATGCACTGTCTTTCAGAGATTTTATATGAATATCTGGCAAGTGCAGAAGGGCTTGCGGAATGGTTTGCTGATGAGGTTGTGGAAAAAGGAGATGACTTCTATTTCAGTTGGGGAGGAGGGCCTGCCGAAAAAGCAACACTGATCCGCTACAAACCCGAAAGCTTCGTTCGTTTTCGTTGGGAAGAAGATGAAGGAACTAAAAATTTCTTTGAAATGACCATCGTTATCGATGAAATAACCGAAGATCTTTCCCTGAATATTACTGATTTTAGCGAACCTGAAGATCGGGAAGAAAACCGACTTTATTGGGAAAATCTAATCGAAAACCTTCAAATAAAACTTGGGGCAGCATAAACCCGAAAAACTTATTTTTAAAATACATGATGGACGAGAGATCGTTCATTTATTGTTTAAAAACTTCATAAAATGGCTCACAAATACTACACTTCCGGAAATTTTGAACCTGTAAACCGTGCCTTCCTTTTTGGAGATGCTGTGAAAGTATCTTTTTTTATCAGAAACGGGCAACTGATTCTTGCCGAAGAATGTTATTTTTTTCTGATGGCATCCATGCGCAAAATGAGAATGAATATTCCTTTGGATTATACCTTCGATTTCTTCCGGGAACTCATCGTTCAACAGGTTGTAGAGCAGGGTGTGATGAATGCCGTGGTGCATTTTATGGCTTATCGTGATGCCGATGATCATCCGTTGCCCAAATCGGGAACGTCTTTTTATTTTGAAGTTCAGGAAGTGGATGATGTGTTGGCGCTGAAGCCGGAAATTGAACTGGATATGATCAGGGAAATATCTGTCAATACCAATTTGCTCAGCAACATACGGGTGCATTGTCCGGAAAATGTGTATGCGGAAATTTATGCCCGGGAAAATGATTTAGATGATGTCATCCTGCTAAATCCGCAAAAAAGAATGGCCAGAACAAGGTTGGGAAATCTGCTGCTTTTACACAATAATGTTATTCGCGTTCCGAAGCAATCTGAGGGTGCTTTTATTTCCCCCCTCATGGAAAGTTTTATTACTTTCGTTCACAAAAATAATCTGGCAGAAATAGAACAGGAAGAAATGATCGCCTTTGAAACTCAAAAAGCCGATGAAATTCTAATGATTTCAGATGAGAAAGGAGTATTTCCTGTAGGTAAAATTCGTAACAAAACTTTTGGATATTCCAGGTTTTCGGAAATGACAGACCTATGGAAGGCGACATTGCTCGTATAACTTCCGTCTATTGACAAACCCGGTAAACAACTTTTCGGGAAGCCATTTAGCCGGGTTTTATTGATTGTATTCTCTTTAACGAAAATAGTTGGGAAAAAGTATATTCTTTGTCTTTAATCCTTACAATTTGCCGTCAGTTCATCGAAATATTTTCCGGCGCATTAGCCCAAATCAAAAATTCTCCACCCAGATTTTGCATAATATTTTTCCACAAATGGTGGGTGCTAGGCGCTGTATATTCCAGATTGTACACTTCTACTACCGTCCAGAATTTTTTCTGAATTTCACCTTCGAGCTGCTTCGCTGTCCAGCCAGAATATCCTGAAAACACCTTCACTTCTTCCGTGCCCAGCCTGTTGTTCACCATTTCTTCAATGATGGTTTCGCTGTCTTCCGTCAGATAATATTGTTCATCAATGCTTATATAAAGTTCTGTTACCGGAGTTCCTTTTACAATAAAAAAAATCTTGTTATGTTCCACAGGTCCGCCTTCATAAATATCCACAGGGAAACCGAAAACTTCTGAAATACTCTGGCTGACGGTATCTTCCTTTTTATTCAGAATAATTCCGAAAGCGCCGTTTTCATCGTGTTCTACAATCAGAACCACTGAGCGCGAAAATATATCTGTAGAGATGTCAGGAGTGGAAATTAATATTTTACCTTTGTACGAATAATCCATAATAATCACCTTCTTTGTTCAAATGTAAAAAAAAGTATGGAAAACCTGCACGATAAAAGGAGAATTTATAGCAAATCTGAACTTTTGGAAGCGAATGTCAAGGCCAATCCGATAGAGCAGTTCCGCGATTGGTTTTCTGATGCTGAAGAAAACGGAAATATTTCTGAACCCAATGCGATGTCAGTCTCCACTATGGAAAACGACGGTTGCCCGAGAACAAGAATGGTGTTGCTGAAGTCGTACACCTGGGAAGGTTTTATATTTTACACAAATTATGACAGCCGAAAGGGAAAAGCCATCGAGAAAAATCTCAAAGCGTGTCTTCACTTTTTTTGGCCGCCTTTGGAACGGCAAATCATTATTAAAGCAGAAATGGAGCGGCTTCCCGAGAATTTAAGTGACGGTTATTTTGCATCAAGGCCGAAGGGGAGTCAGTTGGGAGCTTTGGTTTCCCCGCAGAGCACTGTGATTCCAGACCGGGATTTCCTGGAAAAGAAACTGGAAGAACTGGAAAAAGCTTTTGACGGAAAAGAAGTGGGACGTCCTGAAAACTGGGGTGGTTATTTGGCTAAACCTTACGAAATAGAATTCTGGCAAGGCCGCCCTAATCGCCTTCACGACCGTATTTTGTACGAACTTACTCACGATTTCGATTGGAAAATTTCTAGGCTGGCTCCCTGATTGTTGCGCATTTTGAACTTCAACGATCTCGATAATTTTTATTTTCTCAATAAGTTCTTGCTTAATAAGCACAAAAAAAGAGACAGCACAATGCCGCCTCTTCGTATTTTTCAGAATATCTGAAAATTATTTTTTCTTAGCACCCGCACCTGCAACAGCATTGGATAAATCTGCGCCCGGCTTGAATTTAGCCACTTTCTTGGCAGCAATTTTAATTGGTTTTTTAGTAGCAGGATTGATTCCTTGTCTTGCAGCTCTTTCAGCTACAGAGAAAGTTCCGAAACCTACCAGAGATACTTTTCCTTCTTTTTGTTGCAATGTAGACTGTACATTGGACATGAAAGATTCCAGAGCAGCTTTTGCAGCAACTTTTGTAATTCCGGCATCCTGTGCCATAGCATCAATTAATTCAGACTTGTTCATAATTTAAATATTAAAGTTAGTTGATTCGTTGTCTTGAGCAAATATAAAACAAAATTCAATTTGTGCAAATTTTTTTGAAAAAATTAATGAAAATTTTATTAATATTTGGGGATTGCTTTGGAAATGATAATGACTTTGAAAGCCAAAACTAAGGCTTTGCAGCAGTCGGTTGTGCCCTGAACCCTTGTGAATCCTTATATAATTGTGTTTTGATCCTTTTGGCTTAAGAATTGAGGATTTTCAAATTCTAAATATATCATAAAGTTATTTTGTTATTGTTGTTAGGTTGGCAACGGATAGATTCGAAACGTAATAATAATGTAATGAATATAAAAAGTGAATTTCTCCTGCTGAACATGATGTTTTTGAATCAGTTCCAATATTTATTAATAAATTTGCGGCTATGTTAATTGAAGTTTTTAAATCAAAAATTCACCGTGTAAGGGTTACTTCTTCGGATCTGAACTATATCGGAAGCATTACGATTGATGAGGATCTTCTGGAAGCCTCAGGAATTATAGTCGGCGAACGGGTGTTTATTGTCAACATCAATAATGGTGAACGTTTTGATACTTATGCGATAAAAGGAAAAAGAAAATCCGGTGAAATCTGCCTGAATGGGCCTGCAGCAAGAAGAGTTCAGAAAGACGATATCATCATCATCATCTCTTATGCACAAATGACCCCTGAAGAGGCTAAAGATTTCCAACCTAAAATTATCTTTCCCGACGAAAAAACCAATCTTCTCACTTAGTCGTTTTGGAGAATAACAAAAAAAATAATTCCCTGAAAAAGGTGCTTACCATTGTCATTTCACTGGCAGTGGCCGTTTTTTTTATGTGGCTTGCCTTTCGTGATCTGGAATTTGAAAAAATAAAAAGTTATTTTGCAAAGGCCAACTATTTTTGGGTAGCTGCAGCGATGGTTTTTGGGATTTTGGCCTATTGGTTTCGGGCGGTGCGATGGAACCTTTTGCTGGAGCCGATGGGATACAGGATTTCTAACTCCAACGCTTTCTGGACTATTGC
>JADMKO010000145.1:8066-12918 GCA_015478785.1 Chryseobacterium sp.
AAATTTTTAGAACAAAACGTTTTTTTTCGGAAAATATATGCTATTGTAGATGGTTTGTTTCAGGGAATTATGTCGGTTTTTAAACTGAAAGAACCCGGAAAATTCATATTGTACTCTTTGGCCATCTGGCTTTGTTATTATCTGGCAGCTTATCTCGTATGTTTTTCACTTCCGGAAACGTCTGGTTTTACTTTGGCTGACGGAGCTTTCATCATTGTTATTGGAACTTTGGGAATGATGATTCCGGCGAGCGGTGGTATTGGCGCTTTTCATTTTGCTTTGAAAATCGGGATTGGTGCCTTATTTCTCGCTATGGGAAAATCATATGAAGAAGGAGCTGAAGTAGGTTTGGCTTACGCCTTTATTTCACATACTATGCAACTGGTGATTATGGTAATAATGGGATTTATTTCTATTCCTATGTTGGCACGAGCGGGTAGGAAATAAAAAAAAGCTTTCCACGAAAGCTCTTATATTTTTAAAAGGAGAAACGTCAATCCAATCGCCTCCCTGATACCAAATTGATAATCGCCAGAAGGATAATTGCGCCAACTGCACCTGTTAAAATCTGGCCGATAATTGCGGTTCCGAATAGCGACCCCAAAAGCCAATATCCGATGAATCCGCCAATAATTCCTACAATAATATTTCCCAGAAGTCCTAATCCGTAACCCCGGAAAATTAAGGAGCCCAGCCATCCCGCTACTGCTCCGATAATAAGTGTCCATAAAATTCCCATAACTTTTATTTTTTGTGATTATACACTTCGTAAATCCACTATTATGCCGCATTCAAACGGAATGGAAATTTTGAAAAACAGCGAGTAAATCATAAAAGTTACTTCCCGATTCTTCCTAAATGGGTGTTTTTAAAATCATCAGGATATTTTAATCCGAATCCAAAAACTCTGTCAAAGGCGGTATGTGAGAAAAGGATTATGCCGGCCAAACTCAGCATGTCAGAAACGATATAGTTTCCGACTATAAAACAGAAAATTGCTGTTCCAAAATGATGAAATGCATTGTAACAGACAGCTCCAACTTTAGCACCGAAAAGATAACCCAACATAGAAATGTCGGGAACAAAAAATAATGCAGGAAACCACCACCACGGGAATTCTGTTTCCGAAAACATCCATAATCCGGCGAAAAAAAGCATCAAATACTCAAGACGTAAAATCGTTTTCATGTTAATATTTTTATAATGAGTATTCTTCTGGGCTTGGAATGTTACAGTGCTGTTCTTCAAAAATGTAACATCGTTTTCCGGTCAAAAAACGTATCTTTGCCCTCGAAATTTAAAAAGATTAAATATTTAACCGCACTCATACGGAGTGCCAAGACGAACAAATTTTATGAATGCTCCACAAGCAATTATTGAAAAAATTCAATTAAATGATGGTAGAGAAATCACCATCGAAACAGGCCGGTTAGCAAAACAAGCTAATGGTGCTGTAGTAGTAAGAATGGGCGGGACGATGCTTTTAGCAACCGTAGTCGCCAGCAAAGAAGCAAAGCCAGGTGTGGATTTTCTGCCTTTAACGGTAGATTATCGCGAGAAATTTTATTCCGCAGGGAAAATTCCGGGAAACTTTTTCCGTAGAGAAGCGAGGCCTTCTGATGAAGAAATCCTGACGATGAGGTTGGTAGACCGCGTTTTGCGTCCGCTTTTCCCTTCAGATTTCCACGCCGAAGTTCAGGTGATGATTTCCCTGATTTCATATGACAAAGAATGTATGCCGGAATCTCTGGCAGGATTAGCCGCTTCTGCAGCCATTGCCATTACCGATATTCCTTTCAACGGGCCGATGTCTGAAGTTACCGTAGCCAGAATCGACGGAGAGTTGGTAGTCAACCCAAGTATGGAAAATCTTGCGAAAGCGGATTTGAATATCATGGTGGGTGCTACGAAAGATTCCATCGTCATGGTAGAAGGTGAAATGGAGGAAATTTCTGAGCAGGAAATGATTGAAGCCATTAAATTCGCGCACGAAGAAATTAAAATTCAGGTAGCCGCTCAGGAAAGATTAGCCGAGAAAGTGGGTAAATCTCTTCCAAAAAGAGAATATTCGCACGAAGAGCACGACGAAGAGATCCGTGAAAAAGTTTGGGCAGCGACTTATGACAAAGTATATGAAGTAGCAAAAACAGCTTCTGCCAAAGAGGAAAGACATGACAATTTCCAGGCTGTGTTAGAAGAATTTTTAGCACAATATTCCGAGGAGGAATTAGAAACAGTAGAGCCTTTCGCAAAAATCTATTTCCATGATGTGGAAAAAGAAGCCATGCGTCAGATGATTTTAAATGAAAAAGTTCGTTTGGACGGCAGAACTCCGGATACCATTCGTCCGATTTGGTCGGAAGTGGATTATTTGCCGGGAGCTCACGGTTCTGCAATCTTTACCAGAGGTGAAACTCAATCCTTGACTGCCGTAACTTTAGGTTCCGTAAAAGATGCAAACATGGTAGATACCGTTGCCATCAACTACGATCAGAAGTTCTTTTTACATTATAATTTCCCGCCGTTCTCTACGGGGGAAGCAAGACCTCTGAGAGGAACTTCCAGAAGAGAAGTGGGGCACGGAAACCTGGCTCAAAGAGCTTTGGCGAAAATGATCCCGGTCGAAAATCCTTACACGATTAGAATTGTTTCTGATATTTTAGAATCGAATGGTTCTTCTTCCATGGCAACAGTTTGTGCAGGAACTTTAGCTTTAATGGATGCCGGTGTACAGATTTCAAAACCGGTTTCCGGAATTGCAATGGGATTGGTAACAGATCCAAAATCCGGCAAATTCACCGTGCTTTCTGACATCCTGGGAGACGAAGATCACTTGGGTGATATGGATTTCAAAGTAACAGGAACTGCAGACGGAATTACTGCTTGCCAGATGGATATCAAAGTGGAAGGTTTGACCATGGATATTATGGAACAAGCTTTAATTCAGGCGAGAGATGGCAGATTGCATATTCTCAATGAATTATTGAAAACACTGGATGCGCCACGAACAGATGTGAAACCACACGCACCGAAAATGGAAGTACTGGAAGTTCCGAAAGACTTCATAGGAGCCATCATCGGGCCTGGAGGAAAAATCATCCAGCAGATGCAAAAAGATTTCGATACTGTTATTGCGATTGAAGAAATCGGCGAGATCGGAAGAATCGAGATTTCGGGTGTGAACAGAGAAAATATCACGGCTACCATTGCTGCCATCAACGAAATTACTTTCGTACCGGTGGTAGGTGAAGTTTATAACGGAAAAGTAGTGAAAGTAATGGACTTCGGAGCTTTTGTAGCCATTGCGAAAGGGACCGAAGGACTCCTGCATATTTCAGAAATTGACTGGAAGCGTACCGATAAAGTACCGTATTCAGAAGGCGATGAAGTGGAAGTGAAATTCTTAGGTTTTGATGACCGCAAGAAGATGAGACTTTCCAGAAAAGTACTCCTGCCAAGACCTCCAAGAGAAGAAGGAAAAGAAGGCGAGCGACGCGAAAACCGCGACAGCCGTCCGCCAAGAGGTGACAGAAGAGAAGGGGGCGACAGAAGAGATGGAGGTGACAGAAGAGATGGAGGTGACAGAAGAGAAGGCAGCGACCGCAGACAAGGCGGAAACAGCCGTCCTTCACACAGCGGCAGAACCGATGAAAGGCCAGCCGGCGAAGATACCTTCAAGCCACTGAACGAAGGAGAAAACCCGATTGAGGAAAAGCCGGAAGGATTTTAATCAACGGACTTTAGATAGTGAAACCACCGAATTTTCGGTGGTTTTTTTGTGGGTTATGCATATTTGATTCCTAAGGAGTCATTTCGCATGTCGGCAGTACATTATCAAATCCTGCGAATATGTTTGGGTATTCCTAAATGATTTCGATCTGTCAATACTTAACCAAATTAAATATTTTATCACAATAGATAAACAAACAAAACCCTCATCCATTTGTGAGGGTTTCATGATCTTCTTCGCTAAGATATTTTACAATTTTAGTATTACAACTGCTCAAACTTCGCCTGAAAGAATCTTAAATACTTAGGTTCATACACCATTTTCAAGCCTTTGATGTCGTTTCTTCTTTCATACACTCTGGCGGTAGATTCCGCAATAACGTCCATGTGCGCCTGCGTGTACACCCTCCGCGGTATGGTGAAGCGTACGAGTTCCAGTTTCGGATAGTAATTTTCGCCGGTAGCTTTTCTTCCTGCAGAAACGATGCCGCGCTCCATGGTGCGGATTCCGGCATCCAGATAAATTTCTGCGGCTAAGGTTTGCGCCGGGAAATCGTCCTGTGAGATATGGGGGAGAAACTGTTTGGCATCTACGAAAATTCCATGGCCGCCGATGGGTTTTACGATTGGGATTCCAAATTCTTTCATTTTATTGCCCAGATAAATCACCTGCCCTATCCGAGCTTTCATGTGCGCATCCTGCACACTTTCATAAATACCGATGGCCATGGCTTCCATATCTCTTCCGGCAAGTCCGCCGTAGGTATGCAGGCCTTCATAAACGACCACGAGATTCCGGGCTTCTTCAAATTTATCCCAATCATTCAGCGCAAGAAATCCACCGATGTTGACGAGAGCATCTTTCTTGCCACTGAACGTTGCACCGTCGGTATAACTGCAGATTTCTTTTACAATTTCTGCGATGGTTTTCAGGCGGTACCCTTCTTCGTGTTGCTGGATGAAATAGGCATTTTCAGCAATGCGGGTCATGTCCAGCATGATTTTGATGCCTTTCTCTTCCGTGTACTTGCGGAGTGTTTTCAGGTTTTCCATCGAAACGGGCTGTCCGCCGGCTAAGTTGACGGTAACTGCGACGCAGATGTAGGGTATCTTTTCCACTCCG
>JADMKO010000146.1 GCA_015478785.1 Chryseobacterium sp.
AAAAAATCACGAACGATATTCCGCTGATAATAACATTAAAACGAATAAAATAATGCAAAAAGCTAAAATAATGTTGGCCGTAGCGACGCTGTCGCTGCTCAGCTGCACACCAATTTATAAAAAGATGAATGTAGACAAGCAAACCTATGAAGGCCTGCAGGAAGGCCTTTATGCAAACCTTCAAACTACGAAGGGAAACATGATTGTAAAACTGGAAGATCAGAAATCTCCGGTTACCGTAGCCAATTTTGTTGGGCTGGCGGAAGGAAAAATAGACAACAAATCAAAAGCGAAAGGAGTTCCTTTTTACGACGGAACCATCTTTCATAGGGTAATCGAAAACTTTATGATTCAGGGCGGTGATCCGCAAGGAACAGGAATGGGCGATCCCGGATATAAATTCGAGGACGAGAAAAATGATCTGAAACACGATGGAAAAGGAGTTCTTTCCATGGCGAATTCCGGTGCTAATACCAACGGTTCCCAGTTTTTTATTACTCAGGTTCCTACACCATGGCTGGATGGAAAACATACTATTTTCGGGAAAGTGGTGAACGGAATCGAGGTAATTGATACGATTGCTACGGTTGAAAAAGGCGCACAGGACAAACCTAAAACGGATATCGTTCTGGAGAAAGTTTCTATTTTCGGAAAGGGCGATGCTTATAAAGAATATGATGCTGCGAAGATTTTTACCGAAGGAAAAGCAAAAATCGCAGAAAATAATAAATCCTTCTTAGCAAAAGCAGAAGCTGAAAAGAAAAAAAAGGAAGAGGAGTTTAAAGCAAATCAGGAAAAAATGGTGAATGATAAAAAAGCCGGTATGGAATCTACTCCTTCCGGACTGTACTATAAAATTACCAAAACTACTGGCGGTAAAGCACCAAAATCGGGAGATATGGTTTCTGTACACTACGCCGGAACACTGGTGGATGGTACTGAGTTCGACAATTCTTTCAAAAGAGGAAACCCTATTGAATTTCCTGTGGGAATGGGTCGCGTCATTAAAGGTTGGGATGAAGGAATCATGATGCTGAAAGAAGGCGAAACCGCTACTTTTTTGATTCCCGCATCGCTTGGTTATGGAGCGAACGGAGCAGGTGGTGTTATTCCGCCAAACGCCTGGCTGGTATTTGATGTGGAACTTGTGAAAGTTCATTAATCGTCTTTAAATACAAATTTATATAGAAGACTGTCCTTGCCGGCAGTCTTTTTTTTGTTCATATAGTTGATATTAACAGTGAAAGACAAAAAAATAAAAAAAGATAAAAAAAAGAATAGCTACAAACTGAGTGTTTATGCCGGATACCTCATGCATTGATTGAAAATAAATAAAATTTTTGAAACTTTTTTCTGTTTAGGGTGCAACTTTTTCACATTTCTACATCTTATAACTAAAGACGCCAAAATAGTTTCTTCATAGACACTTTTTTACTTATGACTTATGGTCTGTTAAAACGCAGGAGACTGCGTTTTTTTTTTGTAAAGTAATATGAAGGGTTCTGGTGAATCTATTTTCTAAATCGGTATAATTCAGAAATGATATAGAAAAAATAAAATTTAAAAATTTTTTATTTCCAGGTGCAACTTTTTTATGTTTTTGCATCTTATAACTAAAGGCACCAAAATAATTTCTTCATAGACACTTTTTTATGTTATGACCTTAGGTCTGTTTTTAGCGCGGGAAACCGCGCTTTTTTTATGAATTAATTTCTAATTTTGGACAAAAGTTTTTTAATTCGGGACAAATGTCGTAAGCTTGTTTTCAAGAAAGAAGAAGATGAAAAAACAAAATCCATCCAAATCCGAGGAAAATCAGCTTCTAAACGAGCCGATGTCCCTCTATGGTTTCAACAGTACAGATGACAACCGGATCTATTCCATGATTGATATCATCAATCGGGGCATTCGTTTCAGTACTTTTGAAACCCTGATTAAAAAGTATCATTTTACCAATCAAAATTGGGCGGAGTTTCTTCATATTTCCACCAAAACGCTCTCTCGCTATCAGAAAGAAGATAAAACTTTTGATGCGTTACAATCCGAAAGGATTTTGCAGATAGAGCTGTTGCATCAGCGCGGTGAAGAGGTATTTGGCAACAAAGAGCATTTTTCAGTCTGGCTTGAAACAGAAAATCTGGCTCTCGGAAAAAGGCTTCCGCGAGAACTCTTGAGAAATTCCTTTGGAATCCAGCTTCTTATGGATGAGCTTACCAGAATTGAACACGGCGTTTTAGCATGATCGTGTTCAGGTTATCTAAGCAAATGTACGCAGACGATCTTTCGGGAAAAGGGGCTGAAATAGCCGGAGGAAGATGGAACAGCCGTGGCAGAGCGATGCTGTACACTTCACAGTCGGTGGCGTTATGTGTTACAGAAATTGCAGTGCATGTGCCGCTGGGAATTATCCCGGAAAATTATATGCTGATCCACATTGAAATTCCCGATAATGAAATTTTTGAATCCAAAAAACTGCCTCCCGACTGGCAACTATTTCCGCATTCTGATTCTACCCAG
>JADMKO010000147.1 GCA_015478785.1 Chryseobacterium sp.
GAAGAAATAGCGGTTATTGAGGAAATACAGGAAATTTATGAAAATATAGGATATAAAACGCTGCAGGTTTCTGCCTATTCTCAACAGAATCTGGAACTGCTTCAGGACGCAGTGAAAGATAAGGTATCAGTTTTCTTCGGACATTCAGGAGCAGGAAAATCCACTTTGGTGAATGCTTTTCAACCGGAACTGAATCTTAAAACTTCGGAGATTTCAGAAACCCATTTGAAAGGAAAACATACCACTACTTTCGCACAAATGCACTTCTGGAACTTTGGAGGAAGCGTGATCGACACACCCGGTGTGAGAGAGTTTGCCATGATTGATATCGAAAAAGAAGAAGTGCAGCATTTCTTCCCGGAAATATTCAAAGCCCGCGAACAGTGTAGGTTTTACAATTGCCTACATATCAATGAGCCTCAATGTGCCGTCATGGCTCAATTGGAGACCGGCGAAATTCAGGAATCGAGATACCACACGTATCTGAAACTCATGGAAGAAGCCGAAGAAGAAGCATCAAATCAGAATTAAATTAACGCTACCGGATTATTCTCAACTCATTTTCAATCCACATCAATGCTGAAAATTCCCCGCAGTTCATCTGTACTGTAACCTGTAGTTTTATCTTAAGATTATTGATTTCTTTATAGCGATTTGGAGTTAAATGTTCAAAATAAAGTTTTGTATTTATTCATTTAAAAGCGCATCGATTTCTTTATAGAATGAAGCCTTGCTGTAGTCGGCCATTCCGGCGTGCTGCAAACGAATTCTACCGTTCTTGTCTAACACCACCGTTGTGGGCAAAGATCCGCTGAAATACGCTGAGGGAATATTGCCGGCCGGAACTAAAAACGGAACGGTAAACTGTTCTTTTTTAAGATACGCTTCGCCCAAAACCGGATCTTCATCAAGATTCACCGTGAGAAATATCACGTCAGGATTCTCTTTATAACGTTCGTAGAATTTCTGAATTGAAGGGAATTCTGCGCGACAAGGCGGACACCAGGATGCCCAGAAGTTCATAAATACAATTTTGCCTTTCAGGTCAGAAGTATTGATGGTATTCCCGGAATTGTCCATAACCATAAAATTTTCTGCAGTGGCTTTTGAGCTTGAAACCGTTTCTTTCTTCTCCACTTTGGCGTTCATAATTCCGGTGGAAATAATTTGTCGCATCACCCAAGCCTTGAAATCGGGGCTTACGAACAACATGATGAAAAAAAGCAGCATGATCGCCGTTCCCCAGTTTTTTTTAAGCCATATTTTTATTTTCTCCATGTATAAAAATTAATTGGAATGATTGTTATTAAAGGTTTTGTCTGATTAAGCGTTCCAGTTCATTGGCGCTGAAAACTCCCGACCGTTTCCATTTCACAGTACCATTTTTAAAGATCATGAGTGTGGGAACGCTCCGGATTCCAAATTGGGCAGCCACAGCCGGATTTTTATCGACATCAACTTTAATGATCGTAGCCTCATCTTTCACCCGTTTTTTAAGATCTTCCAAAATTGGAGCCTGCATTTTGCACGGCCCGCACCATTCCGCAAAAAAATCGACCAAAACGGGTTGATTTTTATTGATAACTTCCTTGAATTCAGACATATAATTGTTTTATTTATTTGGATTTATTTCTTCATATTCCACATCTTGTGTTGTAATATCATTGGTTTTTCGCAACGGAACCGAACATTGTCCGCCTGCACGGCAACCGATATTCAAAAGCGGCAGGATGCTCAGCAGCGTTGCAAGCATTATCATAAACCACGAGCCCGTTCTGACGGCTTCTATCATTAGTAAGATGCCAAAAGCGAAGCGAATCATGCGAAAGATACTCCAATTTGTGATGATGTTTTTGATCATATTCATTTAGGATAAAAAGTATTTTTTTAAACTATCGCAAAATTAATCAAACCAAAATATTCCGACTGTAACTTTGGTTACCTAAGGCTGCCGAATATTTCTTTTAAAATCCAGTAGGGAAAACCGGTGTTTCCTTTCCCTGAACATATTTCATTAAAAACTTGGAAACTTTATTGGTTTATAAGTTTCCTTTCGTATATTTGCAGCCTTAAATTATGATACATGGACAAGGATTTTTTACAAAAAGTAGTGATGCTTTTTATTGAAAATGGAGCTAAAACCCTCACAATGGATGATATTGCGAAAGAATTTGGTATGTCCAAAAAAACGCTTTATCAACATTATAAAAATAAGGAAGCTTTATTGGAAGATGTGCTGGCTTTTAAACTGAATGATGTCATCGAACAGCTCAATATGCTGGATGATACCATAGAAAATGCGGTGGAAAGGATGTTCTGTCGTGACCAGCAAATTGAAGAAGCAGTAAAGTCCAATAAATCTTTATTTATCCGCCAGCTGGTTCGGTATTATCCAGCTATTTTTAACAAACACATCAGTGAATTTTCTGATCGGTTTACGGACGTACTCCTCCGCAATATAAAAAAAGGAAGAGAACAGGGTTACTATCGTACAGATTTCAATGAAACGGCATATGCGCAGCTTTTCTTCTCTCTCATCATGTCATACGACAGTTCTCCTTTTATTGACAATGAGATCTTCGACAGAAATCATTTTCATGAAGAAGTAGTCTTGTTCTATATGAATGCCATTACAACAGAAGAAGGAAAAAAGTTTATAAAAAAATTAACAAACTAAATAAATGAAAAAATTAATCTTTGGTTTCGTATTCTGCGGAGCACTGCTGTCCGGACAGCAGGTACAGCGGCTCACCCTTTCTGAAGCGATTTCTCATGCGCTGGAACACAAGGCTGAAGCAGAAAAAGCGAGGCTCGACATCCGAAAAGGAGATGCTCAGATTGCAGAAGTTCGATCAAATGCTCTTCCTAATCTCAGTTTCAATAGCAATACTTCCTACAATCCGCTGTTGCAGGAAACCGTACTTCCGGGCGAAATGTTTGGTGCGCCGGGGCAGCAGGTGAAAGTAGCTTTTGGCCAGAAATGGACTTCCAGCAATATGGTGCAACTTACACAGGTGCTTTTCAATCAGTCGGTATTTACAGGGCTGAAAGCCGCACGTTCTACCAAGGAATTTTATATTCTGAATGCTGCGCTCACCGAAGAACAAATTATTGAAAAAGTTGCGAATGCTTATTTCCAGGTGTATCAGGCAGAACAAATGTTGGACAATGCAAAAAATAATCTTGCCATCACCACACAGACAATCAAAATTATCGAAGGTTTATATGATGCGGGTCTAGCCCGGAAAATAGATCTGGACCGTACTGTTGTGGCTCGGAATAATGTGAATTCCGGCGTTCATCAATTGGAAAACACACTCGATCTGGCTGAAAATACATTAAAGTTTATGATCGGAATGCCCATGAATCAGGAAATTGAATTGCCGGAACAGACTTTTGATCCTGCCGTACTTCCAGACCGTACAGCGAATTTTGATGACCGGACGGAAATAAAACTCATGGACAAACAGCTGGAACTTCTACAATGGCAGAAAAAAGCGACGATTGCGGAATATTATCCTACAGCAGCGCTTTCCGCTAATTATGGTTTTCTGGGACAGGGAGAAAATATGCCCTGGTGGAATGGTAGAGAGAATGGCGTTTTCTGGTCGGATTTAGCTTCTATCGGTTTAAATATCAGAATTCCTATTTTTAATGGTTTTGCCACAAAATCCAGAGTGGAACTCAATCAAATTGAAATCGAGAGAGCAGAAGCTGATCTACGCGAAACTTATCTTGGACTGGATTTATCCCACAAAAATGCGCTCGCGCAACTGGACAATAACATGACCATGATCTCTACGCAGGAAGGAAATGTAGATCTCGCAGATCAGGTATTGGCCAATACCCGAAGCAATTATCAGCACGGTTTGGCAACATTGAACGATATTCTGGATGCCGAACGTGACCTTACCGAAGCAAAAAATAACCTAACCAAAGCAAAACTGGATTATAAACTGGCAGAAATCAATCTGCTAAAATCTCAGGGAAAACTCAGAACATTAAACGAAAACAATTAAAAAAATGAAAAAGAACACCATCATTACCATCCTGGCAGTTTTAGGAATTGGCGCTGCCTTTTTCCTGATCCTTCAGAATAATAAAAAAAGCAACGAAGAAAAAGTAGCGATTGTAGCGGAAAAAAATATTGATGTAGCCGTGCGTGCAGCTGCCGTAGCTGCTGAAGACATCAGCGGGGAATTTTCCGTAAACGGAACTTTTCTGCCGAAACTTCAGGCGCAAATTTCTGCTGAAATGGGAGGTCAGCTCATCGCTCTTTATGTGAAGGAAGGAAGTTATGTAAAAGCAGGACAAAGCATCGGAAGGCTTTCCGGAGATAAAGTGAATGTGAATGTAGGAAGTGCACAGGCCAATCTGGACAATGCTCAGATGACGCTCAACCGATATGAACAGGCGTATAAAACAGGAGGAGTTACGGCACTTCAGTTGGATCAGGCAAGGCTGCAGGTGAAAAATGCAAGAGCGCAAATGCAATCTGCACAACTGACTTCCGGCGATACCAATGTCGTTTCAAAGGTTAGCGGTATTGTTAATCAGAAATTCGTAGAAGTGGGTACCGTATTGAATCCGGGAATGCCCATTGTTGAAATTGTGGATATTTCTTCAGTGAAATTAAAAGTGGATGTAGATCAGGCTCTGATTGGTCAACTGGCTCTAGGAGATCTGGTAAAAGTAAAGCCGGATGTCGTTGAAGGAACCTTAGACGGAAGAATTACTTTCATCGCACCGTCTGCTTCAGGAGCTTTGAAGTTTCCTGTTGAAATCACGGTTCAGAATAATTTTAACAAACTGAAAGCGGGAATGTACGGTACTGCGCTTTTCACGAGAAGTGGTTCGCACAGAACCCTTACTATTCCTAGAGATGCTTTCGTAGGAAGTGTGAGTGATAACCAGGTGTTTGTTGTAAAAGACAATACGGCTTATCTCACCAAAATACAGACCGGAACCAATTTCGGAGACAAAGTGGAAGTTGTTGGCGGACTGAAAGAAGGTGATCAGGTCGTGGTCAGCGGACAGATCAACCTGACCGACAAAACAAAAGTGAAGGTACTTCAATAATAAAAGATAAAAGAAAAAAATGAAATTAGCAGAAGTATCCATAAAAAGGCCCAGTCTCGTGATTGTAATGCTCGCATTGCTCATCATCGGAGGCTTGTTCAGCTACACACAACTGAGTTATGAATTGATTCCGAAATTTGAAGTGAAAGTAGTAACCGTCGCTACAGTATATCCCGGAGCTTCACCTGCGGAAGTAGAGAATACCGTTTCCCGGAAAATGGAAGATGCCGTTTCGTCATTGGAAGGCGTTAAAAAAATCCAGTCAAAATCTTATGAGAGTTTGTCTGTCGTCATTATTGAATTCCAGGCAGATGCCGATGTAGATTATGCGCTTAATGAGGCTCAAAGGAAAATCAACGCCATCCGTTCAGATCTTCCGGAAGATATAGATGAACCCTCATTGTCACAGTTCTCCCTTTCCGATATGCCTATTATGAGCATGGGACTTACAGCCAATCTTACCGAAAACGAACTGTATGACCTCATTGACCAGAGAATTCAGCCGGAACTTTCCAGAATTCCCGGTGTTGCACAAGTCAATATTATTGGCGGACAGGAGCGGGAAATTCGGGTCAATTTAAATCAGGAAAAACTGGAAGGATATGGACTTACGATTCCTCAGGTGCAACAGGTGATTTCTCTTTCCAATCTTGACTTCCCTACAGGAAATCTTAAAACCAGAGAAAACAGTACCCTAATTCGTCTCGCAGGTAAAATTAATTCTGTAGATGAACTGAGAAACCTGACCATTTCTTCTAAAAATGGACAGAACATCAGGCTTTCGGACATTGCCGAAGTTCAGGATACGCAGAAACAGGCGGATAAAATTGCCCGGATCGATCAGCAGAATACCATCATGCTCCAGGTTCAGAAGCAGACAGAAGCGAATGCCGTGGAAGTGAGTGAACTGGTACAGGCGAAAATTGCAGATATTGAAAATCAGTATAAAGACCGCAATATTAAAGTGGATTTGGCGAGTGATACGTCCGTATTTACTTTGGAAGCAGCCAACTCCGTTATCAAAGACCTTTTAATTGCTATCGGTTTGGTAGCCTTCGTGATGCTGTTTTTCCTGCATAGTTTCAGAAATGCCCTCATTGTTATGGTGGCGATTCCGACATCGCTTATTGCGACGTTTATCGGACTCTATATGTTGGATTACAGTTTGAACCTGATGAGTTTATTGGGACTTTCACTTGTGGTGGGAATTCTGGTGGATGATGCCATTGTGGTCATTGAAAATATTCACCGGCATATGGAAATGGGCAAAAATAAAGTACGCGCTGCGTATGACGGTTCCAAAGAAATTGGGTTTACCGTGACGGCCATTACGCTGGTAATTGTCGTGGTATTCCTTCCTATTGCGTTGAGTACCGGTTTGGTATCGAATATTATTAAACAGTTTTGTGTCACGGTCGTCATCGCCACGTTGCTTTCACTTCTAATATCGTTTACCGTGGTACCGTGGCTTTTTTCAAGATACGGAAAACTGGAACTGATCAGCAATAAATCCCTTTTCGGAAAAATTATTGAAAAATTTGAAGAAGGACTTACTTGGTTTACCCATAAAATCGAAAATATCCTGAAATGGAGTCTTCACCACAAACTGAAAACTTTCGGAATCACCTTATTGTTATTTGCGAGTTCCATTATGCTGTTGGTTTTGGGCTATATCGGCACCGATTTTTTCCCGGGAACTGACAAAGGCGAATTCCTCGTACAAATTGAAATGCCAAAAGATACGTCACTGGAAGAAACCAATTTCATGACGCAAAGAGCAGAAAAATTTCTGTCTCAGAAACCGGAAGTGGTCAGCATGATTACGTCGGTAGGACAGGTGAGTGGTGGAATGGGCGCAATGCAGTCTACCAATTATAAATCCGAAATCAACATCGAACTCGTAGAAAAAAGCGAAAGAAAGGACGATACCAAAGTGTATGCAGCCCGCCTGAAACGTGAGCTGGAAAAAGAGCTGGTCGGTGCTAAAGTGACTACCGTTCCTGTCGGATTTATGGGAGCTGAAATGGCGCCGCTGCAAATGACCGTAACAGGTTCAACATTGGAAGATGCAATGGCTTACGCTCAGGAAGCTGAGAAACAATTGAGAACGATCGACGGTTCTTCCGAAATTAAACTGAGTGTGGAAGAGGGAAATCCCGAAATTTCTGTAAGTGTAGACCGGGATAAAATGACATCTTTGGGACTGAATGTTGCGACAGTAGGGCAAACCCTGAGAACCGCATTTAGTGGAAATACCGATAATAAATTCCGGACCGGCAGCACGGAATATGATATAAATATTATTCTGGATGAAGCCAACCGTACGAGTATTAATGATGTAAGAAATATTGCTTTCCATAATCCTGACGGAGAAAAAGTGCAATTGTCACAGTTTGCCGACATCAGTTTCGGATCCGGTCCTGCTCTTTTGGAAAGATACGACCGTTCTCCCTCCGTTACGGTACAGGCGCAGGTTGTCGGTAAAACTACCGGAGCCATTGCCACGGAATGGGAAGCCAAAATGCAAAATGTGAAAAAACCTGCCGGTGTCAACTGGATTTGGGGAGGAAATATGGAAAACCAGAGCGAAGGATTCGGAACGCTGGGAGTAGCCTTAATGGCAGCGATTATGTTGGTATACATGATTATGGTAGTCCTTTACAATGATTTTGTAAAACCCTTTATCGTACTCTTTTCCATTCCATTGTCGTTTATCGGCGCATTGTGGGCATTGGCTTTAACCAATCAGAGTTTGAATATTTTCACCATTCTGGGAATCATTATGTTAATCGGGCTTGTAGCCAAGAATGCCATCCTTCTTGTTGATTTTGCCAATCACCGAATGGATCACGGAGAACCGGTAGAAAGTGCTTTGGTTCAGGCCAATAAAGCAAGACTTCGCCCGATTCTGATGACCACCATTGCGATGGTTTTCGGGATGTTGCCGATTGCCTTGGCGAGCGGAGCTGCCGCTGAAATGAACAACGGTCTTGCCATCGTGATCATTGGTGGATTGCTGTCTTCATTGTTTCTGACGCTGATTATTGTTCCTGTAGTGTATTATATCGTGGTAAGGCTGGAAAACCGGTTTTCAAAACATGATAAAATCAATTACGAAGAACAGATGGTGGCAGATTACAAGCACATCCATCCGGAAAATGAAGTTGAATTTTAAATTAACGGGCTGCAATGTATTGCAGCCTTTTTTGTTAACCGGATGAAGTCAAGAGGATAAGACGGTTATTGAATGATAAATCAAATTAATTCAACAGAAAAACTGAATGTGAAAGTCAACTTTTAACTTCAGGTCGCATATAATGATTTTTTTTCAATTAAAAAAGAGGATTTTTCCTGTTTTTTATCCCAAAAAGTTGTTCTACTTTTACAAGTGAAAACTAATAACCTTTTCATTTGTAAATCAATGAATTAGGAGCTACGAAAAAACACCATGAAAACACAAATGCTGAGAAACGCATTTTGCCGTATTGTAAAAGCAATGCGGTTTTTTTGTGCTGATAAAGTTTGTTAAGGAATCAGATTGATGGTTTCACCGCAGGTTTTGCAGAACCGGGCATCATCGTCATTTTCACTGTTTCCGCAGCGTTTGCAGATCCTTGTTTTCGTCATGCCGCGTTTCATTTGCGAGGTAACAATTCCTGTCGGAACAGCGATAATGCTGTAACCGCAAAGCATGAGAATCATCGAAATAAATTTCCCCAATCCCGTAACAGGTGAAATGTCTCCATATCCCACCGTGGTAATGGTAACCACAGCCCAATAAATACAGGTTGGAATATCAACGAAACCGTTTTCCCCGCCTTCTACCACGTACATTACAGAACCTAGGATCGTAACTAAAATCATAATAAACAGCAGGAAAATATAGATTTTTCTGGAGCTGGAACGCAGTGCCTGAACAATATAATGCCCGTCATTCATATAATCCATCAGATTCAGAATGCGAAAAACCCTCAGGATTCTCAGCAGTCGGATGATACTCAGGAATTTCGTGAACGGGAAGAAAAGGCTGATGAAAAAAGGAAGAATGGACATGAAATCAATAATGCCCATAAAACTGAAAATATAATCCTTTTTGTTTTTAACAATGATAACCCGAATCAGATACTCGATCGTGAAAAGAATGGTGATGATCCATTCAATATAAACCAGAAAAAGATGATAGCGCAAATCCACTTTCGGCATGCTTTCCATCATGACCAGCACGGTACTCAATATAATCAGCACCAAAAGTGAAAGGTCGAAGATTCTTCCTGCGGGAGTATCAGCAAAATAAATGATCCTGAAAAGTTTGCGTTTCCAGGCCCTATTTTCGGGAATTAGATTGTGTTCTCTTCTCGCCATCAGCTTAGATAATGCGGCTAAATTACTCAAAAATTAGTAATTTGCTCAAAATTTAAAAAATGAAACTCAGCCATATTATTTCAGTGATAGAAGAACGTCTTCCGCGCGGACAGGCGGAAGATTTTGACAATGTCGGACTGTTGTGCGGCAATCCCGAACGTAATATTACCGGAATTTTGGTTTGTCATGATGCGCTGGAATCCGTTGTTGACGAAGCCATTGCGAAAGGTCTGAATCTTATTGTCGCTTTTCATCCGATTATTTTTTCCGGCCTCAAATCCATTACCGGTAAGAGTTATGTGGAACGGGCTGTCATGAAAGCCATTGAAAATAAAATCGCTTTGTACGCCATTCATACCGTTTGGGATAATGATTATTTTGGTGTGAATTACCGGATTGCAGAAGAACTCGGCCTTCAAAACAGAAAAATATTAATGCCGAAGAAAAATGTCCTCAAGCAACTCGCGGTATATGTTCCGCCGGAATATGCGGAACAGGTTCGGCAGGCGGTTTTCGAAGCAGGAGCTGGAGATATCGGATTTTATGACGAGTGCAGTTTCTCCGTTCCCGGAAGCGGTACTTTTCGGCCACTTCCCGGTTCCGATCCTTTTGAAGGAAAAGAATGCGTCCGTGAACATACAGACGAACAAATGCTCTATTTTATTTTCGAAGATTTTAAAAAACCTGCAGTTCTGCGGGCGATGATGGAGGCGCATCCTTACGAAGAAGTGGCGTATCAGGTGTTTACTCTGGAAAATGAACATTCTTATATGGGTTTAGGATGTTTTGGCGATCTTGAAAATCCGATGTCGGAAAAAGATTTTTTGCAAATGGTGAAAGACCGTTTTGGCCTGAAAGTAATCCGGCATTCTGAAACTGGAAAAGGCAGCATTCAAAGGGTGGGAGTGCTTGGAGGAAGCGGTGCTGGCGGAATAAAAGCTGCAAGAGCCAACAAATGTGATGCTTACCTGACGGGCGATGTGAAATACCACGATTTTTTCCAGTCAGAAGGCAAAATGATGATCTGTGATATCGGGCATTTTGAATCGGAACAGTTTGTTACTCAACAATTATTTGAGTTATTGTCGGAAAAATTCCCTAAATTTGCAATCTCTAAATCTCAGGAAAATACGAATCCTGTAAATTATTTTTTATAAAATATGGCTAAGAAAACAATTGAAATCTCAGTGGAGGAAAAGCTGAGAGCGCTTTATGACCTTCAGATTATCGATTCCAGACTGGATGAGATCCGGAATACCCGTGGCGAACTGCCTATTGAGGTGGAGGATCTGGAGATCGAAATTGAAGGATTGGAAAAGAGAGCGGAAAAATTTGATGCAGAAATCAAAGAGCAGAATAATGAAATCAATACTAAAAATGAAGTCATTAATCATGCAAAATCCCTGATTGACAAATATAAAGGCCAGCAGGATAACGTCAGAAACAATAAGGAATTCGAAGCGTTAGGAAAAGAAATTGAATATCAGGATCTTGAAATTCAGCTTTCAGAAAAAAGAATCAAGGAATACAGTGCTAAAATTGAACATAAAACCGAGATGTACAATGAGCTTATTGCCAAGATTGAAGAGCTGAAGCAGCACCTTGTTTTCAAAAAAGAAGAGCTGGAAGGACTGGTTGCAGAAACTCAGAAAGAAGAAGAATATCTGCTGGAAAAATCAAAAGAATTTGCATCTAAAATTGACGAAAGATTATTGAAGTCTTATCAGAGAATCCGCGACAACTCAGCAAACGGGTTGGCAGTAGTAGGCCTGGAAAGAGGTGCGCCTAAAGGTTCATTTTTCATGGTACCGCCACAGAAGCAGATGGAAATCGCACAGCGGAAAAAGATTATTATCGACGAGCACAGCGGGAAAATCCTGGTAGATGATGATTTGGTGAACGAAGAAATGGAAAGAATGAAGGAGATCATCAAGTTCTAAAGCCTGTCGTCTTATTATATACAAATTCCCGGACTTTTCGAAGTTCGGGAATTTTTTTATCCATTTTGAGAAATCTAAATCTAAAAATGAAATAAGTTTGGATGGAATTAAATCATAAATCGCATCATGCGTGCCTTTTTGCGATTCACTCCAGCACCATACTCAGCTGAATTCTTTTTCGGCCTTCGTCTATTTCTACTACCCGAACTTGTACATGTTGGTGCAGTTTCACCACTTCATTCACATCGGAAACAAATCCTTTTTTGAGCTGCGAAACATGAACGAGTCCACTTTCTTTGATGCCGATATCCACAAAACAGCCGAATGCAGTGATGTTGTTTACAATTCCGGGAAGAATCATTCCGGGTTTCAGGTCTTTCAGGCTTTTTACGGAAGGGTCAAATTCAAAAACCTTCGCTGATTTTCGCGGATCCAATCCGGGCTTTTCAAGTTCCTTCAAAAGGTCACGAATGGTGAGTATTCCGATGGTCTCGGTAACATATTTTTCCGGCTGAATTTTGCTGAGCGCTTCTTTGTTCCCGATGAGATCGGTGATGTTGAGTCCGAGATCTTTGGCGATTATCCGGGCTACAGGATACGCTTCCGGGTGTACCGCAGAATTGTCGAGTGGATTGTTCCCCTGAATAATTCTCACAAAAGCAGCCGCTTGCTGAAAGGCTTTTTCACCTAAACGCGGAACTTTTTTCAAGTCCTGTCGGTTTTCAAATGCACCGTTTTCTGTACGGTAATTCACAATGTTCTCGGCCATTTTTTCTCCAATGCCTGAAACGTAACTGAGCAAAGATTTGCTCGCAGTATTGAGATTAATTCCGACTAAATTTACACATTTCATCACGGTGGAATCCAGTTCGTTTCTCAATAATGTTTGATCCACGTCGTGTTGATATTGTCCGACACCGATGGATTTCGGATCTATTTTCACGAGTTCTGCCAAAGGATCGGCAAGACGGCGTCCTATAGAAATCGCGCCGCGAACGGTTACGTCATATTCCGGAAATTCTTCCCGTGCTGTTTTGCTTGCCGAATACACAGAAGCTCCGGCCTCGGAAACCACAAAAACCTGAGGCGGCGTATCAAAAGCAATTTTCCTGATAAAAATTTCCGTCTCGCGGCTTGCGGTACCGTTACCAATGGAAATCGCCTGAATTTTATAAGCGTTTACCATCGAACGGATTTTTTTCATCGCCATGCCGGTTTCATGCTGAGGTGCATGCGGATAAATAGTTTCATTGTGCAGCAAATTCCCATTTTCATCCAGGCATACCACTTTACAGCCGCTGCGGTAACCGGGATCGATGGCGAGAATACGTTTTTCGCCTAAAGGCGCTGCCAACAGGAGTTGCCTAAGGTTTTCAGAAAAAATAGAGATGGCTTTTTCGTCTGCTTTTGTTTTGGCTTCCTGAAGCGTTTCATTGGCTATCGCAGGTTCCAGAAGCCTTTTGTAACTGTCTTTTATAGCA
>JADMKO010000148.1:0-999 GCA_015478785.1 Chryseobacterium sp.
GAAAAACGATCACCCATGCAATTTCTTCCAGATCGCATCTTTCAGATCCATAAGGCCTTCCTGAGTGACGCCGGAGAAGAAAATGGGCTGCCGGTTTTCCGGAAATTCAGCAGAAATTTCTTTTTTCAGTTCATCATCCAGCAAATCCGATTTGGAAACAGAAACGATAAAATCTTTATCCAGCAGTTCCGGATTGTATTCTTTCAGTTCGTTTTCCAGAATTTTAAACTCCTGAAAATGGCTTTCGGAATCGGCAGGAATCAAAAAAAGCAGAATGGAATTTCTTTCAATATGCCTCAGAAAGCGGTGTCCCAAACCTTTGCCTTCGGCAGCTCCTTCTATAATTCCGGGAATATCGGCCATCACAAAAGATTTGAAATTTCGGTATTCCACAATTCCCAAATTGGGAGTTAGCGTCGTGAAAGCGTAGTTGGCAATTTTGGGTTTTGCTGCGGAAACGGAAGCGAGAAGTGTGGATTTTCCTGCATTGGGTAAACCTACCAAACCTACATCAGCCAAAAGTTTCAGCTCGAAAGTTATATGGCCTTCTTCACCGGGAAGCCCGGGCTGTGCATAACGCGGCGTCTGGTTGGTGGAGGATTTGAAATGCTCATTCCCAAGCCCGCCTTTTCCTCCTTTCATCAGGATAATTTCCTGTCCGTGTTCCAGAATTTCGCCGATAATTTCGCCTTCTTCGTTTCTGGCGATAGTTCCTATGGGAACTTCGATATAAACATCTTCACCGTCGGCTCCGGTAAGCTGGTTTTTGGCACCGTTCACTCCGCGTTCCGCTTTTATGTGACGGGTGTAGCGAAGCGGGAGCAGCGTCCATTCATGGGAATTTCCCTTCATGATAATGTTGCCGCCTCTTCCGCCGTCCCCACCATCAGGTCCGCCTTTCGGAATGTATTTTTCGCGTCTAAGATGGGCAGAACCTGCACCTCCGTGTCCGCTTTTACAGTGTATTTTTACGTAATCTACGAAATTTGACATAATAAA
>JADMKO010000148.1:1009-12821 GCA_015478785.1 Chryseobacterium sp.
AATAAAATTGTCAGCAGTCAGGATTCAGTAATCAATATATTTTTGGTGACCACTGACCACTGATTACTTTTTAATTTTTTCTACTTCTTGAAAGAGTTTTTGGGAAATTTCATCAATTTCACCCACGCCGTTAATTTCTACATATTTGCCCTGCTGTTTGTACAGTTCGGCTACTTCTGCGGTTTTGGCGTAATATTCTGTTATTCTGTTTCTGATAATTTCTTCGTTGGAATCGTCGGTTCTTCCGCTGGTTTCTCCTCTTTTCAGCAGTCTTTCCACAAGAATTTCATCTTCTACTACTAGGGAAAGGCACACCGAAATTTCATCATTCAGAATTTCTTTTACAATCGTTTCCAGTGTTTGTGTCTGAAAAGCTGTTCTGGGAAAACCATCAAAAATAAAACCTTTTGTTTCCGTTGGCTTTTTCACTTCTTCAGTCAGCATATCAATCGTGACCTGATCCGGAACCAATTCACCTTTGTCCATGTAAGACTTCGCCAGTTTTCCTAATTCCGTTTCATTTTTTATGTTGTAACGGAACAAATCTCCTGTCGAAATTTGTTTAAGATTGAATCGTTCAATCAAATGCTGTGCTTGTGTTCCTTTTCCGCTTCCCGGAGGGCCAAATAGTACGATGTTGATCATGTTTTCTTTAGGGCTTTCAGCGGTCAGCAGTCTGCTTTCAGCTTTGCCTTTGTTATTTTAATGAGACTTATTTAATTTCCTGACAGCACAGAAGTGTTTTTAATGGTTAATTCTTCCTTCTGCCAATTGATACAAATCGGGGAGGTTTCTGCCTTGTTCATCATAATCCAGACCGTAGCCCAGAACAAATTTATTGGGAATTTCCTTCGCCACGTAATCGATCTTAAAATCTTTTTTGAAAACTTCAGGTTTCAGGAGAAGCGAAGCCACTTTGAGAGATTTCGGCCTTTGTGTATTTTTGAAATATTCAAATAAACTTTCGATCGTGTTGCCCGTATCCACAATATCTTCCATCAAAATAATATGTCTGCCTTCCACTTCTTTAGTCAGATCCATTTTTTTGTAAACAATGCCTGTTGATTGTGTTCCGGTATAGGAACTGACCTGCAGAAATGCAATCTCACATTTTCCGGGATAATGCTTCAGAAAATCGGAGAAAAACATAATGACGCCGTTCAAAACTCCTATGAAAACAGGAACTTCGTCTTTGTAATCTTCATGTACTTTTTCTGCGAGATTTTTTATGAGTTCCTGAATTTCTTCATGTTTCAGGTAAGGAACAAATTCTTTATCGTGAATGGTGACAGTTTTCATAAAATGATAAAGCGCAAATTTACGAAAAAGTTTCAAGACAGTAGATTTGCGAACTATTTTTGCTGTATTGTTGCCTACGTTTTTTATAAGGGTTAAATTTGTACGAATCTTAAAAAAAGAAAAAATATGTCAACTTACGTGGTTGTTGGCCTTCAATACGGTGATGAAGGAAAAGGGAAAATCACCGATGTCCTTTCAGCAAAATCCGACTATGTAGTGCGGTTTCAAGGCGGGGACAATGCCGGGCATACAGTGTACGCAGGCGAAGAAAAATTTGTGCTGCATCTTCTGCCATCAGGAGTTCTGCAGTGTCGGGGAAAATGTATCATTGCCAATGGAGTAGTGGTAAATCCCATATCCTTTATCCGGGAAATTGAACAGCTTGAAAGCAAAGGAATGAAGACGAATCACGTATTCATCAGCCGCAGAGCTCACGTCATTATGCCGTATCATATTCTGTTGGATACTTACCGCGAAGAAGAAGCCGACGGAACGCATATCGGAACCACTAAAAAAGGGATCGGCCCATGTTACGAAGACAAAATTGCCAGAGTTGGTATCCGAATGGTGGATCTTTTGAATCCTGAGGTTCTGCGGGAGAAAATCGAGAAAAACCTGAAATCCAAGAACAGTCTTTTCGAAAAATATTTTGAAAAACCTACTCTGAATGTGGACGAAATCTTCAACGAATATGTGGAGATCGGAAAAAAACTTCAGAACAGAATCGTAGATACAGAAGTAGAACTGAATGAAGCCATCCGCGATAATAAAAATATTCTTTTTGAAGGTGCGCAAGCGCTCATGTTGGATATAGATTTCGGGACGTATCCTTATGTTACGTCATCGTCTCCATCTACAGGTGGAGTGTGTACAGGAGCCGGAGTTCCGCCTACAGCATTGCAAAATCTTATCGGTGTAGCAAAAGCATATACTACAAGAGTTGGAAACGGGCCTTTTCCCACAGAACTTGATAATGAACTGGGTGAAGAAATAAGAAAAATAGGACAAGAATTCGGAGCGACTACAGGAAGGCCGAGAAGAACCGGTTGGCTCGATTTGGTTTCTCTGAAACATGCCACCATGATCAATGGAATTAATAATCTGGTCATTACCAAACTGGATGTACTTTCGGGGATCTCTCCTTTGAAAATCGCAACTAAATATAAAACGGAAGACGGAAAAATTATTGATTACTTCACTTCTTCCACTACAAAACTATACAATTACGAACCGATTTATGAGGAACTTCCGGGTTGGGAAGAAGATATTTCGCATGCAAGAAGCTATGATGAACTTCCTGAAAATGCCAAGAAATATATCGAATTTATTGAGGAATATTTAGGAATCAATGTTTATTTGGTTTCCGTAGGGCCGGAGCGCAGCCAGAACATTATCCGGAAAGAATTATTCTAAACAATCTGTTTTTGAAAATATAAAAACCGTCTCAATACTTTTTGAGACGGTTTTGTTTTGTCACTCTTTGCTCTTAATTTTTACATTCTGTCCACCGTTCCAATTCCCAATAAAGAAAGCGATTTCTTGATCACCAATCCTGTTGCGTGAGAAAGATTCAGGCGCATCGTTTTTACAGAAATATCGTCCTGATTCAGAATAGGATTATTCTGGTAAAAAGAATTGTAAGATTTTACTACATCATAAACATAATTGGCAACCTGCGCCGGGCTGAGTGTTGCAGCAGCTTTATCTATCACTTCACGGTAATTGGAAAGTTGCATGATGAGTTCCTTTTCAAAAGCATTCAGTGGATATTCTTCCGGAACAGTATTTTCAGCCGAAAACGCTGCTTTTGCAAGTAAAGACTGGATTCGGGCATAAGTATATTGGATAAACGGCCCGGTATTCCCATTGAAATCAATACTTTCAGCTGGATTGAACAGCATTTTTTTTCGAGGATCTACTTTTAAAATAAAATATTTCAGCGCACCGAGGCCAACAGTTTCATAAGAAGTTTCTTTTTCAGCATCGGAAAGCTGTTCGAGTTTGCCGAGTTCCTGTGCTTTTTCTTTGGCGGTGAGGTACATTTCCTGCATCAGGTCATCTGCATCTACAACGGTTCCTTCACGGGATTTCATTTTTCCCGCCGGAAGTTCTACCATTCCGTAAGACAAATGGTAAAGCTGTTCTGCCCACGAATATCCCAGTTTTTTCAAAATAAGAAACAACACTTGGAAATGATAATCCTGCTCGTTCCCTACAGTATAAATCAGTTTTTGAATATCGTTTTCTGCAAACCTTTGCACGGCAGTTCCCAAATCCTGCGTCATGTACACAGAAGTTCCGTCGGAGCGCAGCAAAAGTTTTTGATCCAAACCTTCTTCAGTGAGGTCAATCCAGACAGAACCGTCATCTTTCCTGTAAAAAACTTTCTTTAAAAGTCCTTCCTGAATAATATTTTTCCCCAAAAGATAAGTTTCGCTTTCATGCTGAACCTGATCAAAATGTACTCCGAGACGCTGATAAGTTTCGTTGAAGCCTTCGTAAACCCAGGCATTCATTTCACTCCAAAGGTTTTTAACTTCATCATTTCCTTTTTCCCAATTCAGCAACATTTCCTGAGCCTCCTTCATTAGCGGAGCCTGTTTTTTGGCAGTTTCTTCATCCATGCCGGAGGCGATGAGTTCTGAAATTTGAGTTTTATAATGTTGATCAAAAGCAACGTAATATTCACCTACCAGTTTGTCGCCTTTCCTGTTCATGGATTGGGGTGTAGCACCATTCCCGAATTTCTGCCATGCCACCATCGATTTGCAGATGTGAATTCCTCTGTCGTTAATAATCTGCGTTTTGATCACATCATATCCGGCTTCTTGCAGAATTTGAGAAACCGAATATCCCAAAAGATTGTTCCGAATATGGCCGAGATGCAGAGGTTTATTGGTGTTGGGAGAAGAAAACTCCACCATCACTGTTTCATTTTTTGGTGTAATGGTGTTCAGGTTTTCACCGGAAGTTTTAAGATTTTTCAGAAAAAAAGCATCTTTTATCGTAAGGTTCAAAAATCCTTTTACCACATTAAAATCCTGTATAAAATCACTTTGGGCCGTAAATGCGCCGCCAAGTTCCATTCCGATTTGATCCGGGCTTTTCTTCAAATATTTTACCAAAGGAAATGTGACTATGGTGAAATCGCCTTCAAAATCCGTTTTGTTTTCCTGGATTTCCAGCGTTAGGTCATAGATTTGATACACGCTTTGAATAAGCTCTGCAAGCGTTTGCTGTAAGGTTTCTTTAATATTCATTTTCCGGGATTGAGATGCAAATATACATAATTAAAGAGTAGACATTCGTACGCAGGTTGTCAAGATGTAGGTTTTTAATGTCAAAAAGAACCTGTACTTTTGCGCCAAGATAATGTGTTTTATTCCTATGGTTTTATTGAAAAAATGGTCTGAAAATTATATCGAAGCGGGTTGTGATGAGGTAGGAAGAGGCTGCCTTTGCGGTCCTGTGGTAGCTGCTGCGGTAATTTTAGATGATGAGTTTCAGCAAAATTTAATTCAGGATTCCAAGCAGTTGAACGGTACTACCAGAGCGGAAATGAGCGTTTACATTAAAGAAAACGCAAAAGATTATGCCGTTGCAGAACTTCCGCCTGTTTTCATTGATCAACATAATATTTTAAATGCGAGCATTCATGCAATGCATCGTGCTTTGGACCAATTGAAAATTCGGCCGGAACTCATTCTGGTGGATGGCAACCGGTTTCATCCTTACGATTTTATTCCGCATCAGTGCATTGTAAAAGGCGATGAAAAAATGTTGTCGATTGCGGCCGCTTCCATTTTAGCCAAAGATTACAGAGATCAGCTGATGGTCCAACTTCACGAGGAATTTCCTCATTACGGCTGGAATCAAAATATGGGTTATGCTACCAAAAGACACCGCGAAGCGCTGATGAAATACGGTCCCACCATCCATCATCGCAGGTCTTTCCGGCTGGAATATGAGGAGTGACTTTTCCGTATTTAGAAATCCAGTCAACAGGTGATCATTTGCCTTTCGGAAGTCTGACATTCCGCTCGGAAGCTGCGAAGCCGCAAAATGTCGGTGGAAGTCAATAACTAGCTGCGTAGCAGCGACCTGTTAATAGAAGCGAAGCTGCGGAATGTCAGTGGAAAATTGTTCCCTTTCTCTAACGAGTTGTATAGCAGCGGCCTGTTAATAGCCGCGAATTTCAGTATAATAAAATTTTAAAATTTGACCACAAAAAAGCCTCCTTTGCTGTAAAGGAGGCGATAGTCATTTGAACAAAAGTCGGATTCCTATTTCTTATTTTTATCCTGACGTTTTTGAATTTGTCCCTGCTGTTGGCGTTGTTGTTCCTGGGCTTTTTCCATCATTTCGCGCATCCGTTTCTGGAATTTTCCTTCTTTTTTCGGCTGTGCTTTGTTGGCCTGTATTTGCGCATGAATCTTTTTCTCATCCAAAATCCAATATTTGATCACGAGAATAATCAGAATATTAATAGCATTCGATACAAAATAATACCATGAAAGCCCGGAAGAAGCGGTATTCAGAAAGAACAGAAAAGTAATAGGGAAGATGTACATCAGTACTTTCATATTTGGCATTCCCGGTGCTGTAGGCTGTTGCATATTTCCTGCAGTAAGCATGGTGTAGATCAAAATTACTGCTGTACACGCAATGGCGAAAATACTTAAGTGATCTTCCAAGAACGGGATATGAAACGGTAGTTTGATGACATCATCATAAGCAGTAAGGTCTTTTGCAAACCAGAAACTTTCACCTCGGAGATCAATAAAGTTGGGGAAAAACCGGAAAAGCGCATAGAAAATAGGAACCTGAAGTAATGCCGGCAAACATCCCGCCATTTGATTTACGCCTGCTTTTCGGTAAACGCCCATCGTTTCCTGTTGGCGTTTCATGGGATCAGCATCTTTGTATTTTTCGTTTACTTCGTCTATTTCAGGACGAATCACCCGCATCATCGCACTCAGTTTATGTTGTTTGAACATAATTGGCGACAAGATTAATTTTACAATAATCGTCATCAGGAAAATAGCCCAACCCGCTGTTAATCCCCAGGATGCGATGATATTGTACATCGGCATGAAAAACCAGCGGTTCATGGTTCCGATGAAAGACCAGCCTAATGGCAAAATTTCATCAAAGTTTTTATCGTACTCTTTCAAGAGTTTCAGATCCAAAGGCAGAAAATGCCATTTGAAATTCTGGTTCAGTTCGCTTCCGGCCATATCCACGTGCCCGGAGAAATTAAACTTTTTTAAATATTCGCCTTCTTCCACAGTATCCTGAAATCCGCTGGAATTTTTGAAACCTGTTTGTGGCTCGATGATAGCGGTAAAAAACTGCTGTTTGATGGCCAGCCAATTCAAAGTTTCATCTGGCTCTTCCATCGTGGTACGCCCATCATAATCATAGCTGCTGAAATTATCGAAAGCATAACCAAATTCGGTGTGTGTCTGTTCTTGGGAACGGCCTTTTTCTAATGCTTTTGCTTGATAATTCCATTGGAATTCTGCCTTGTTGTCTGCTACAATATTGGATAATCCTTGCGTTTTAACATTGAAATCAACCGTGTATTTGTCGGCAAGTGTATAAATAAACTGAATGATAGCGCCGTTTCCACGATGTTCCAGCGTAATAGTATTCCCGTTTTGATTGGCATTAAATACAAGATCTCTCGTGTTGAAAGTTTTTCCTGTTTTGTCTTTAAAAGCAAATCCGTAGGAAGAATTATTTTTATCCAACAGCATCAGCGGAAGATCATTTTCGTCTGTCAGCGGATTGTAAGCCTGATATTCGTTCAGCTGCACTTTGGAAATCTGTCCTCCAAGAGTAGAAATATGAAGGGTAAGTTCATCGTTTTTCAATTGAATTTCCTGAATAGCCGTTGTTTTCACACTGTCATTCAGATTGCTGAAAGCGGCAGGTTTTGTAGTCAGGTTGTCAGATTGTGTAGTAGCAGGTTTTTGAGCCTCAATAGCTGGCTGTTTTTCTGCGTCACGGTTCTGAAAAAAGAACATTCCTCCCATCATGACAAGGGAGAAAAGCATAAAAAGAATGATCTGTTTTCTGTCTATACCGTTATTGTCTTGCATTGATTCTGTATTAATTAATTGGGTCTACATAAATTTCAACAGGGTTATATAACCTTCTGTTTTAAAGGTGACAAAATTACTCATTTTTTTCGGAACGAGTAAGATTTTTTCGGAGATAAAAAACTGCGGTTGCAGGTCTTTTTCTATTTTCCGGAAGCAGCTTCTACGAGTGCTTTAAAGAGCGGATGTGGAGTAGCGACGGTACTTTTGTATTCCGGGTGATATTGTACGCCGATATAAAAAGGATGGTCTTTCAGTTCCAAAGTCTCTACCAGTTCTGTTTCAGGGTTTTGTCCTGTCGGAATCAGTCCGGCTTTCTCAAATTCAGAGCGGTATTCACTATTAAATTCATAACGGTGGCGATGGCGTTCGGAAATACTCCGTGAACCATATATTTCATGAAGTTTTGAACCTTGTTTCAGAGCGCATTTCCAGGCTCCTAATCTCATGGTTCCGCCTTTGTCCACAACATTTTTCTGGTCTGCCATCAAAGAAATTACCGGATCGGGAGTTTCCATATCAAATTCCACAGAATTAGCCTGAGATAATCCCAGTACATTTCTTGCAAATTCGATAGTCATCACCTGCATTCCCAGGCAGATTCCTAATAATGGAATTCTTTTTTCTCTCGCATATTTCGCGGCTGTTATTTTTCCTTCAATACCACGGTCGCCGAATCCGGGTGCGATCAGCATTCCATCTATTCCCGCAAAAGTTTCTGCAACATTTTCGTCTGTAAGTTCTCCGCTGTACACCCACCGTATTTTCACTTCGGTTTCCAGATCTGCACCGGCATGAATGAAAGCTTCTGCAATGGATTTATAAGAATCCTGAAGGGAAACGTATTTTCCTACCAATGCAATTTCTACTTTTCTTTTCGGGTTTTTATATTTTTTCAGGAATGATTTCCATTCCTTGAGATCGCTTTCTTTCCTGGTAGTAAGGTCGAGTTCTTTTAGCACAACTTCGTCAAACTTCTGTTTCTGAAGATCTAAAGGAACCTGATAGATGGTATCTGCATCCATGCATTCAATAACATTATCTGCCGGAACATTGCAGAAAAGAGCCAGTTTGGATTTCACATCCTTCGGAATTTTGTGCTCAGAACGACAAACCAGAACATCTGCCTGAATTCCGTTTTCCATCAGTTGTCTCACCGAATGCTGCGAAGGTTTTGTTTTTAGTTCGCCGCTTGCTGCAAGATAAGGAAGTAAAGTAAGGTGAATAACCATCGAGTTGCTTTCTCCCAATTCCCACCGTAATTGACGTACAGATTCAATGTAGGGCAAAGATTCAATATCACCCACAGTGCCGCCAATTTCCGTAATGATAATGTCGAAATTCTGTTTGCTCAGGATTTTAATTCTCCTTTTAATTTCATTAGTAATGTGTGGAATAACCTGGACCGTTTTCCCAAGAAATTCGCCTTTTCTTTCCTTTTCAATGACCGTTTGGTAAATTCTTCCCGTCGTAACATTATTGTTTTGGGAAGTTTGAGAATCCAGAAAACGTTCATAGTGTCCTAAATCCAGATCAGTTTCTGCACCATCTTCGGTAACGTAGCATTCGCCGTGTTCGTAAGGATTCAGAGTTCCCGGGTCGATATTGATATAAGGATCAAGTTTTTGAATAGTAACGCTGAAACCTCTGGATTTTAGGAGAAGTCCCAGCGAGGCCGAAACAATCCCTTTGCCTAAAGATGATGTTACACCTCCTGTAACGAAGATGTATTTGATGTTCTTTTTACTCATTAGATTTAGGTTTGTGCAAAGTTAGGAGATTTTAGTGTAGCCTACAAACCCGATATCGCTTTCGCTATGGATTTCTTAGGGAGATTAGTTTATATTTGTACGTATTTTATATTTATTTTTCGGAACATCAATATACAGTTCATTCATGGCTAAACTGAAAACAGTATTTTATTGTCAAAACTGCGGTACTCACTTCTCGCAATGGCACGGACAGTGCAAAAACTGCGGCGCCTGGAATACTTTGGCAGAAGAGATTTATGAGAAAACTTCTTCTAAAAATATTTCGGATAAAAAGAAAAGTCACATTATCAACATTATTGAAGTGGAGGCTACCGAAGAATCAAGAATAAAATCTAATTCGGAAGAGCTGAACCGCGTGTTGGGAGGAGGAATTGTTCTGGGTTCAGTCATTCTGATCGGTGGAGAACCAGGCATAGGAAAATCCACTTTGTTGTTGCAGTTGGCGCTTAAAAT
Source organism: Chryseobacterium sp. (assembly GCA_015478785.1). Lineage (GTDB taxonomy): Bacteria > Bacteroidota > Bacteroidia > Flavobacteriales > Weeksellaceae > Chryseobacterium_A. The sequence continues at coordinate 10,638 of JADMKO010000148.1, forward strand.
GAAAAAGAAAATCCTGTATGTATCCGGAGAAGAAAGCGCTTCACAAATTAAAATGCGTGCGGACAGGCTCACGGATATTCAAAATCCAAACTGTTTTCTTTTCACAGAAGTTTCCGTTGAGAAAATTATTCATGAAGCGAAAAAACTAGAGCCGGAACTTATGATTATTGATTCCATCCAAACTTTACATTCTCAGCTTCTTGAAAGTTCACCCGGAACCGTTTCTCAAATCAGAGAATGTTCCAATGAGCTGATCAAATTCGCAAAAGAAAATAATATTCCTATCATTCTTGTAGGTCATATTACCAAAGACGGACAGATTGCCGGGCCGAAAGTTCTGGAACACATGGTGGATGTTGTTCTGAATTTCGACGGAGACAGAAACCATCTTTTCCGATTGCTGAGAGCGAATAAAAACCGATTTGGTTCCACTTCCGAAATTGGCATTTACGAAATGGTAGCACAAGGACTGAAGGAAATTAAAAATCCCTCAGAAATTCTGATCACCAAGAAATTTGAAGAGCTTTCCGGAAATACTATAGCGGTAACATTGGAAGGAAACCGGCCGATGTTGTTGGAAATTCAGGCGTTGGTGAGTTCAGCGGTTTATGGAACGCCACAGCGAAGCAGCACAGGTTTCGATGGGAGAAGGCTGAATATGTTGCTGGCGGTTTTGGAAAAAAGAGCAGGTTTTCAGTTGGGTGCGAAGGATGTTTTTCTGAACATTACCGGTGGAATTAAAACGGATGATCCCGCTTTGGATTTGGCCGTGATTGCTTCCGTGCTTTCTTCAAATGATGATATTGCAGTTTCAGAAAAATTCTGTTTTGCAGGAGAAATCGGGCTCAGTGGCGAAATAAGGCCAGTTCCGCAGATTGAACAGCGCATTACTGAAGCTGAGAAACTGGGTTATGAGAAGATATTTATTTCCAATCTTAATAAAATTCCAAAACGGAAATTCGGAATTCAGATCGAAGAAGTCAGTAAGATTGAAGATTTCCACGAACGGCTGTTTTAAGAGATATCTTATTCAGAATCAATTAATTTATTTATATTTGTTCAGCATCCAATCCGCTTTTTTATGAATAAACTTTTATCTTTTCTTTTCTATTTTGCAACGATATTTTGCTGGGCTCAGGTGTCTGTTTTCCAGAATCCTGTAAATGAAAACAGTCTGCAAGTACACCAGAAACTTCATGAGGATCTGGCTTCTTCCTATATTTCAACTCAATATTATTTGCAGCCGGCTTTTGAAGCGGAGCAAGATTTGGAAATAACACTGCCCACCGGAAAGAAATTCCAGGCTCGTTTGGCCAGAACTTTTGAATATAGCAACAAAAGTGTTTCTTACTCGTATTCCGTCGATCATGAACCGGATTCCGAACTGGTTTTTTCGAGATATGAAAACGTACTGACGGGGATGTATGCATCTTCCATGGGCGAAAAAGTGATGTTTCACCAAACTTCTGATAAAATTATCGCGGTTTCCGTGGTGAATGAAGCGTATCTTATCCAAAAAGATTTGAAAGAAGATTTTATCCATCCGGAACTTTTTTCTACTCATAAAGCCAATTCAAATATTTGTCTTTCTTCTACTCCGGTTTGCCAGCCTTCTGTTATTGATGTGTTGGTGGTGTATACTTCGGCTGCCCGCTTAGGTTGGGGAGGTGTAGCGCAAAGCAATTCACAGATTGCCACAGCCATTACTAATTTTAATAATTCTTTGGTCAATTCAGGAATTCCGAATATTACGATCAATCTGGTGTATGCCGGGGAAATAGCATATTCAGAAAGCGGAAATATCAGTACCGATCTTACGCGTTTCAGAAATCAGACCGACGGTTTTATGGATGATGTCCATACGTTGCGAACTATTTACGGCGCAGATTTGTGTGCACTGATTACGGCTACTCCAACCAATACTTGCGGGTTGGGATATCTGAATACCAATCCTACCAACTATTCCGCCAATGCGGCGTTTTCTGTTTCATTAAGAAATTGTGCTGTTTCCAATTATACTTTGTCTCATGAGATGGGTCACAATATGGGTTTGAACCACGACTGGTACGTAAATCAAAGCACGAGTCCGTGCAGCAATCTCCATGGTTATGTCAACCAGACTGCGGTCAACATGGGGACGAGTGCTCCTTCTTCCCGAAGATGGCGCACCATGATGGCGTATAA
>JADMKO010000149.1 GCA_015478785.1 Chryseobacterium sp.
CCCTGATTTATTTGTTGCAATAATTTAATTTAAAATAAGATGAAATTTGATTTAATTGGAATTCATCTTCTTTTCAGATTGGTTTTAGCCTCAGGTTAACTCTTCGTTATCAATTGTTTTCTTCATAATAATATGAGTAGTCAATTCCTTTCATAAACATTTCACGGTCGTTGATTTCTGTCGTCAAAGCGTTTTCCAAAAGGCTTTTAAGACTTTGATTTTTGCCGGACTCAGCATCATGGCATTCATATAATCATGTTTGCTGATCTTACTCCAGTCCCCACATTTTTTTATCTTTTTTTTTAATAACAAATCCAGCTAAATCCGCGTACTTCTCCTATTACCTTCCATAAAAGGGTGAGCGATATTCATTTCTACATATTTATTTACAATCTCGTCGAAAGTAGATTACAGCATTTTTTCTATTCGTTTTAATGTTTCATCAAGAAAACGGGGAATCGCAAACCAAAGTATCAGTTAAACGTTTTTTACCATCGGGAGCCACTAATTTCAACTGGTTAGTGTCACTAACCAGCTCACTATTTTCTTTTTTGAGTTTTGTTTTCAGGTATTTCCAATAGTTACGAGTTTTAGTATAATCGTTTTCTTCATTTAAAACACCTACGATATCCAATACAGAGAACCACCATTTCGTATTTTCTTCGTCCCAAACGGCCCGTACTTCGCGGTCGCCAAAAAAACGGATGGATATTTTTACGCTACTCATTATTTTGAAAACTACAAATTCAGAAATTTTTAAAATTGTTAAACTTCACGTTTTCTTGTCGTTACCCGTTCAATTCTTTTCTCATATTTCTCGCCTTCGAAAATGCGCTGCACCATAATTCCCGGAATGTGAATTTCATTGGGATCCAGCATTCCCGGTTCTACCAGTTCTTCCACTTCCGCGATGGTAATTTTTGCTGCTCCTGCCATTGGAAGGTTAAAATTACGGGCTGTTCCTCTGAAGATCAGGTTTCCGGTATAATCGCCTTTCCAGGCTTTCACAATGGAATATTCTGCCTCGTAAGCGTGCTCCAAAATGTGCATTTTTCCATGGAATTCTCTTTCTTCTTTTCCTTCGGCCACTTCGGTTCCATATCCGGTTGGTGTATAAAAAGCGGGAATTCCGGCTTGCGCAGCTCGGCATTTTTCAGCTAAAGTTCCTTGTGGTGTCAGTTCCACATCCAGTTCACCGGAAAGCATCTGTCTTTCAAATTCAGCATTTTCACCAACATACGAAGCGATCATTTTCTTAATTTGTCTTTTCTGCAACAGCAGTCCGAGCCCGAAATCGTCTACTCCGGCATTATTGGAAATACAGGTAAGGTCAGTAATATTGCTTTCCACCAATGCATTAATGGAATTCTCAGGAATCCCGCAAAGGCCGAAGCCGCCTAACATTAAAGTCATTCCGCTTTCGATTCCGTGAATAGCTTCCTTTGCATTTTTTACACGTTTGTCTATCATTTTAAAGGTAAAATTTAAAGGGATGAAATTAATGAATTTTTATGGAATACCGAACTTGGGATGTGGAAAAGCACACGAATCTGTTATGCAGTTCATCTGCTGATTTTTACCCCTTGTTTTTCCTTTTTAAAAATGTAATGAAAAGTTGGCTGTTTGTAAATTTTGTTATATTTTTGCAACCTGTTAATCAACCTCTGACGAAGGACGTGAATGTTGTTTAGCTTCAATTTATTTTTATTTAATAATAATGGATTTATTAAAGTACGTACAAGACAAGTACATTGCTAAAAAAGAATTCCCGGAATTCAAAGCGGGTGACACCATCACCGTTTACACAGAAATTAGAGAAGGTAACAAAACGAGAACTCAGTTTTTCAAAGGAACTGTGATTCAGGTGAGAGGAACAGGTGCTACTAAAATGTTTACCATCAGAAAAATGAGTGGTGATGTTGGCGTAGAAAGAGTTTTCCCGATCAATATGCCTGCGCTGCAAAAGATCGAAGTAGACAGAAGAGGAAAAGTTAGAAGAGCCAGAATCTTCTATTTCAGAGATCTTAGAGGTAAGAAAGCGAGAATTAAAGACGTTCCTTTCAAAAAGAAATAAGAATTCAGACAACAACAATAGGAAACCACCCGAAACTTTCAGGTGGTTTTTTTGTATTTATGATTATCTCGCCACCAAAAGTTTCAATGTTTTTTCTTTTCCATTGGCTTTTATTTTCAGGTAATATAATCCTTTAATTAGTTGACCGGTTGAAAATTCCTGCTGCATCTGCACAACGAGCCTTTCTTCAGACTGAACCCGCCTTCCTGTAGTGTCATAAATTTCAATAAAAGCTTTGCCAAACATGCTGAGCGGAAAACGAATGTAATAGATTTCACCGGCAGGATTCGGATACAGTTTCAGTTCGGTTTCTGAAAGGAGTGCGGTATTTCCGCATTCTGCGGGAACAGAAAAATCTTCGGTCTGATCGTTGATATCTGCTTTCAAACCTGCGGAAGCTTTCGCACCAACTCCTCTTCCGGCAAATGTTTCCCAGATCATGCATCGGTTTTCTCCATTGGTGGAAGCGATATCAGCAGCAATCACAGCATCTCTTCCGGAAATAAAAGTTGGATTGCATTCCTGAATTTTCAGTGCATCCAGCACGGTTTGCAAAACTCTCGTACTTCCATTGGAATTATCGACCATCACATCCGCTGAATAGCCGTATTTCTCTGCAAATTTCCAGTGTAGATCCCAGAGAATCGTGGCCCAGACAAAACCAATAGAATGAACATCAGGCACCATTTTATCCTCATCCATGAATTCCATTCCGTTGGTTTTTCTATAGGTGTAATTATTGATACTGAAATCCGGAGAATATTTTGCCGGACGTATTCCGATCCCGTCAGCATTTTGACTCACTGCGAAGGATCCGATGGATCTCGGAACACCGGCAGAAGCACCAGGTTGATTGGTGAGCATCAATGCAAAGAAATCTGACCAACCTTCGCCCATTTGTTCTTTCGAAATATTTTTATTCAGACAGGAATATCCGTTGCCGGTGAGCCTATTGGTAATGCCATGCCCATACTCGTGAATAATGATTCCGTTATCAAAACTGCCGTCCACCCACTTTATATTTCCAGAATCTTCTTTTAAAGTAATATTTACATTTTGCCCTGAACTGATGGTGTTTTTAATAAATTCCCCTTCAGAATGTTCAATTAACACAGAAGGAATGGTAATACTGGTGTCTGTCCCGCCCATGTTGACGAGATCCGTAGAAGAGGCTGCGTTATAAATTACTGCGGCGACTGCGCCCGCATTCTGGATGTTTTTAACTTTCTCGGTAAAATTGCAATTTCCTCTTTCAGCGAGGCCAATTTTTCCCGCTAAAATTCCGGAAGCGACAGGCGAACAAGCGTCCAGCACGGGAGCAACCGCCACATCACCCGTAATTCCTGCTGAAGTAAGTGCCGGTCCGAAAGCTGCAGGCCGCGAAACGGGTTGACGAACCGCAGCAGAAACAGGCTGATTATAAAACAGCCGCTGTATGAGTTGTGAATTCCAGAGAAACATCTGCATTCGGGGATTTGTTCCTTCCGGAGGTGTATAAAAAGTAGAATTATTCTGATCCGATACATCCTGAGATTCCGCTAACACCTCATCATTTCCCAGTCCTCCTTTTCCAAAATTATTGTTCTGAAAATTTCTTGCGGTTTCGGTAAAACCCAGACGATAAAAAATATCATGAGATCTATTGATGCTATAAAAAAGCTGCGTTACGGAAGCTGAAAGGTTATTATTGGGCGGCTGATCCAAGTTCACAGGAAAATCAAAAAATCTTGTAGATCCTCCATCGGGTGAAAATCCGGGAATGTCTTTAGCATTTTGATCTTCATAAGCATACACATTATTTCCTCTGGTGATCGTGAAGGCAGTATTTCCCACGGAATGCCAACCTTGCGGAGAAGCGTCAGAAAACCAGGGATTGGTCACCAAAAAACGGCTGCCAAAATTCGGGCTTTCTATGGGAATTGGAAATACACGGTACGCTGCCTGGTCAGCAGATTTGAGAAAATTGTCATTACTTTCTTCTTTATTTGCAGTAATTTTTTCCGTGATATTCTGGTTGTGATCATGAAAATTACAGGAGAGTGTCAGATTCTGTTCGTGAAGAAAGATTCCTGTATTGGCATCCACGATTATATTCCAGTAATTGGAAGATTCCTGTTCATGAAAATGAAATTCGTAGCCCAGTTTCAGCTCCTGATTTTCTAAAAAATAAGTTAGCCGGTATTTTACAGAATGAAGGTTTGATGTTTCTTTTTCGGAAAAACCGAGCAATTGATAGGACTTTGAATCAGAAATTTGTTTTATTTTAAGCACTCTCTGAAAAGCAGATTCTACATCTAAAACAGGCTGAGGAGAAGCCACCGTTCTCATTTCTTTCACAAAATTATCAGCAAAATAGCTTATTTTACCCTCTTTTATCAACGCTGTAGCTACGCCATTAAACACTGGGATTCCATGTAAAGTTTGCTGTAATTTCAAAACAGAAGCTCTCATGGAGGTTGAAAAATCTTCATTATCTACCGTGAAATCCAGCATGCCAGATCGGCTGATATACTGTTCCTGATTTTGTTTCAGGTACTCTTTCAACAGCTGACGGTGATCCTGAGCGGATATAATTCCCGAAACCAAAAGCAAAGCAATAGACAGAACAATTTTCTTCATGATAAAAAATGTGAATCTAAATTACACTTTTTAATTCAATGAACACAAAAAAGCCACTCATTTCGAAGTGGCTTTATGATGAATGCAAGTCGGGATTAGTTTCCGCCTTCCATTTTCTTTTTCAATTCTGCTAAGACGTCCATATCACCAAGAGTGGTTTTTTCTTCGCCTGATGAAGCAGATGGTTTAGAAGAAGCATCTTTCATGTTTCTTCTTTCCTCGTCGCGGAAAATTCCGGTGTGAGAAACTACTACTCTCTTGAATTCTTTGTTGAATTCAATCACTTTAAACTGAGCATCTTCTCCTTTTTTGATTTTGGAACCGTCTTCTTTTTCCAATAATCTTGAAGGGCAGAAAGCTTCTACTTCAGCATCTTCGAACTGAACCTGAGCTCCTTTATCGAAAACGTCTGTCGCTTTACCTTCATGTACCGTTCCTTCGGCATATTTGGTTTCAAATTTATCCCAAGGATTTTCCTGAAGTTGCTTGTGTCCCAGAGAAAGTCTTCTGGCAGCAGTATCCAGTTCCAATACTACAACATCCAGCTTATCGCCTACGTTGCAGAATTCTGAAGGATGCTTGATTTTCTTAGTCCAAGAAAGATCAGAAATATAGATTAATCCGTCGATACCTTCCTCCAGTTCTACAAAAACACCAAAATTGGTGAAGTTTCTTACTGTTCCGGAATGTTGTGAACCAACAGGATATTTAGCTTCGATATTTTCCCAAGGATCTTTAGTCAATTGCTTGATACCCAGGGAAATTTTTCTTTCTTCTCTGTCCAGTGTCAGTACTTCAGCTTCTACTTCATCGCCAACTTTTACGAAATCTCCGGCACTTCTCAAGTGAGTAGACCAAGACATTTCAGAAACGTGAATAAGTCCTTCTACACCAGGAGCGATTTCAACAAACGCACCATAATCTGCAAGAACCACTACTTTTCCTGTTACTTTATCGCCAATTTTCATATCAGCAGAAAGGGCATCCCAAGGATGAGCATCAAGCTGCTTCATACCCAACTGGATTCTTGTTTTTTCGTCATCGAAATCAAGAATAACCACTTTCACAGTTTGTCCGTCTTCCAGAACTTCTGATGGATGGTTTACTCTGCTCCAGGAAAGGTCGGTAATGTGTACTAATCCGTCTACACCACCAAGGTCAACGAATACACCATAAGAAGTGATATTCTTCACAGTTCCTTCCAGAACCTGACCTTTTTCTAACTGACCAATGATCTCTTTCTTCTGTCCTTCAAGATCTGCTTCGATAAGCGCTTTATGAGAAACAACAACGTTTTTAAATTCAGGATTGATTTTCACCACCTTGAATTCCATTGTTTTTCCTACGTATTGATCGTAATCTTTGATTGGTTTCACATCAATTTGAGAACCCGGAAGGAACGCTTCGATACCGTGGATATCTACGATCATACCTCCTTTGGTTCTGGATTTTACAAAACCGTTTACGATTTCACCTGTTTCGTGAAGTTCGTTTACTCTGTCCCAAGCTTTCAGCGTTCTTGCTTTTCTGTGGGAAAGTTGCAGTTGTCCGGTTTTGTCTTCTCTTTTGTCCACCATTACTTCTACTTCGTCGCCTACTTTCAGGCCGCTGTTGTAACGGAATTCGTTCAGAGAAATCACACCTTCAGACTTGAAGTTGATGTCCACGATGGCTTCTTTGTCGGTAAGTCTTACCACTTTTCCTACCAAGACATCATTGTCATCCAGGTTGTTCAGAGATCCTTTGTAAATCTCCTCCAGATCGCTTTTTTCTTTTCTTGCCTCAGCATCAAGCCCGGATTCGAAAGAATCCCAGTCAAATTGTTCAGGTGCTACGTTTTGGTTCAAAAGAACCGTGTCTTTAGTTTCAGACATAAAATCTAAATTTGTATTCCTTCTTTTCTATCGTCTATTTGTGGAAATAAAAAATACGGAAGATGTTAAATATGAATGTTTTACTTTTCCAAACCTGGTCCACAAAAAAGTGGTGCAAAAATAATCAATTTATTTATAATACAAGCCGCTGAACGTGAAAATTTTAATATAAATAAATCAACGTTCTAAGTCTATTGCTCGTTTTCACAAAAACTCCATTTATTTTTTGTTAGATTTGTATTGCTAAACCTTCTAACATTTTGAGAAATACTTTAACAGAAGAGAATTATCTGAAAGCACTTTTTCACCTTGCCGATTCGGAATACAAGGTGACGGTGAACGATCTCAGTAAATTTCTGAATGTAAAAATGCCCACCGTGAATAACATGATGAAGAAGTTTGCCGAGAAAAACTGGGTAATTTATGAAAATTACAAACCGCTCATCATCTCTGAAAAAGGAATGAAAGAAGCCGCTTTAATCGTGCGGAAACACCGTCTCACTGAAATGTTCCTGGTGGAAAAAATGAACTTCGGCTGGGAAAATGTCCATGAAATCGCCGAGCAACTGGAACACGTGCATTCTAATATGTTTTTTGATAAAATGGATGAAATCCTGAACTTTCCAACACTTGATCCTCATGGCGAACCGATTCCGGATAAGGACGGCAACATTATCGCTCAGGATTTAAAAAAACTCAGCGATTGCAAAACGGGCGAAACCGTAACCTTCAAAGCTGTTACTTTTTCCGATGACAGTCTCCTGAATTACCTGAACGAGCGCACCATTCATCTGGATTCAGAACTTACCATTCTGAGAATTGAAAATTTTGACCAATCGATGCAGGTGGAACACAAAGGCAAAACCGAAATCCTAAGTAAAAATGCAACCGATAAAATGCTGGTATGGTGAGTTATATCCAATTATTTTAAATCATTTATCCGTTTTCTTATTATTAAATTGGATTGACGGACTCATGAATTTGATGGTTGCAGTTCCACCCAAAATGTTTATCTTTGGTTGTTCACTCAATTTATAAACTGTTTTTCTATGATTCTGATTGTAGATGATGCTCCCGAAAATATTATATCCTTAAAGAAAGTACTAGAGAAAAATGATTTCGAAGTAGATACGGCATCGTCCGGTGAGGAAGCATTAAGAAAAATTCTGAAAAAATCTTACGTCCTTATTATTTTGGATGTTCAAATGCCAGGAATGGACGGCTTTGAAGTAGCTGAAGCCATTTCAGGATACAGCAGAGCCAAAGAAACCGCTATCATTTTTCTTTCCGCAGCCAGCGCTAATGTTCACCTCATTACCAAAGGATATTCCTCTGGCGGATTGGACTACATCAGCAAACCTGTGGATATGAACATCCTTCTGCTGAAAGTAAAAACCTTTTATCGCATCTATGAACAAAGCCGTGCACTGAACGAAATGCAAACCGCGCTTCGGGAAGAAATAGAGTTCCGGAAAGAGGCTGAAAGAAAAAAAGATGAGTTTATCAGTATCGCCAGTCATGAGCTGAAAACTCCGCTGACCACCATCAATGGATACATCCAGCTTTTGGAACGCAGTTTGGATAAAAATGATCTCAGCACTGCAAAAATCCGTCTGCAAAAGGTGCAGAATCAAGTAGAGAAACTGAGCCTGTTGGTTGCAGATTTATTGGATATTTCAAAAATAGAAAGTGGCAAACTGAAATTTAATATGAAATATTTTTCTGTAGATCCCCTTTTAGACCAGCTTCTGGAGGAAATGCAACAGGCAAATCCTCAGGTTAAAATCATCAGGAAAGGAAATGTAGGCACTGAAATTTATGGTGATGAAATGCGCATAGAACAGGTGCTCATCAACTTTATTACCAACGCCATCAAATATTCTCCGGACAGTGAAGAACTTCATGTAACATCCACAAAATGTGGAAATGATGTATATTTTTCGGTAAGAGATTTTGGAATCGGGATGGCGGAAGAACATCAGAAATCTATTTTTGACAAATTTTACAGAATCGAAGAAACGTCCGAACGTTTTCAGGGATTGGGAATAGGGTTGTATATCTGCAAAGAAATTATCGAAAGGCATCATGGGAAAATCGGAGTAAAAAGCACTTTGGGCGAAGGTTCCGAGTTTTATTTTTATATCCCAACATCATCTCCTGAAAAGGATCAAAATTAACACACTCAACTATGAATTTTAAGAATAATCTGTTATACGGGCTGGGAATATCGTTGCTCCTTTTATTTATGAGTTCCCTGGCTTCCTTCATCAGCATCAATAATCTGATCGACAGTTCTGCGATGGTTCGCCATAGTAATCAAATAATCAATAATCTGGATGAAATATACTCTCAGGTGGCTGATGCTGAATCGGCACAGCGGGGATACATCCTTACTGGTGATGAACGTTTTCTGGATCCTTATTATCAAACCAAAGATAAAATAAGCCAAAGCCTTGATGTGCTTTATACAGAAGTGAGCCAGACCTCCGCACAGTCCAAAAATATGGAACTGTTACAGGCTGCAGCAGAAACAAGACTTAAAATTCTTGATGAAAACCTGAATGCCACGAAAAATAAAATTCCGGTGACGAGCGAAAATCTGCTGAAGGGAAAAAAATACATGGATGATATCCGCAATACCATTGCCGCGATGCAGAACGAAGAGCAACAGGTGCTGAAACAGCGAACTGAGAAAATGGATACCTTCGCTTCGTACACTCCTCTGCTTATCGTGCTTTCTGCTTTGCTGGCCATTACCATTACCCTTATTTTCTTCCGGAGGGTTTCTCAGGATTATAATGAAAAAAGTAAGCTCACTCAGGAACTGGAACTGAAAAACGAAGAAACAGAAAACCGCCTGATCGCAATAGAAAAAGTAGCCACGAAAATTTCCAATGGTGATTATGATATTTTGGCAGATCAAAAAACGCATGAAAGCCTTGGCAATGTAGCCGATCCGCTTCTTCGGATGTCGCAGTCGCTGAAGACTTCTTTTGCTATTCTTGAGGATAAAGAATGGCTAGGTTCCACCAGTGCAAAACTGAACGACCGCATGATGGGCGAAAAAAGTACTGAAGACCTTGCCCGCGATATTTTAGATCATGTTACCCAAAATACCGGAAGCCGCGTTGCCGCTATTTATTTGCTGCAGGAAGACAACCATCTGCATCTGGCAGGAAGTTATGCTCTGGCATCCGATAAAAAGAAAATTCTGAAAATTGGCGAAGGAATTGTTGGTGAAGCATTCCTTACTGGAAAGGAAATTCTGTTGCAGCAGATTCCTGATCATGAAATGACCATCAGTTATGCCAGCGGACAAACCAAACCCAAAACTATTTTTGCGATTCCTATTACGCGGCACTCCATTCCTATCGGTGTGCTGGAACTGGGCTCGATGGATGAATATACTCCACAACAGCTGGAATTTTTATCATCAGCTGCCGGAAGTATTGGCCTTGCATTCCACAGCACTCTCAACAGGATTAAACTTCAGGAGCTTCTGGAGGAAACACAGGCGCAATCGGAAGAACTGCAAACCCAGCATACAGAACTGGAAAACATCAATGAAGAATTAGAGGTACAATCGCAGAAACTTCTGGCTTCAGAAGAAGAATTGCGGGTGCAGCAGGAAGAACTCCTCCAGAGCAATCAGGAATTGGAAGAAAGAACCAGTCTTCTCGAAGAAAAAAACGCGCTTATCGAACAGCGAAATATTGAGATTCAGCAGAAATCCCTCGACTTAGAGCAAAGCACGAAATACAAATCGGAATTTTTGGCGAACATGTCGCATGAACTTCGTACTCCTCTGAATTCTATTTTACTGCTATCCAGACTGATGACAGAAAGCGAAGATCTCGATCCTCAATATATAGAATATGCAGATGTAATGCAAAGTTCAGGGCAGGGATTACTGACTCTTATCGACGAAATATTGGATCTTTCTAAGATTGAAGCCGGAAAAATGACCCTGGAAATGGAAGATATTCCAGTAGAAGAGATCACTTCTGATATGCATCAACTGTTTTTGCCTTTAACTAAAGAAAAAAAGTTGGACCTTCATGTGATAACAGATCCGGGAACGGCACCGATAATTCATACAGATAAACTCCGTATCGAACAAATTCTGAAAAACCTCCTGTCTAATGCGATCAAGTTTACCTCTCACGGAAGTATTACGCTCCATATTTCCGGTGATGAAAAACAACAGGAAGTACATTTCAAAGTGATAGATACCGGAATCGGGATTCCGAAGAATAAAATCAGAATGGTGTTTGAAGCTTTCCAACAAGCGGATGGTTCTACGCAGCGCAAATATGGCGGCACCGGATTGGGGCTTTCCATCAGCCGTGAACTGGCAAGATTGCTGGGTGGAGAAATTCAGCTGGAAAGCACCGTTGGCGCAGGAAGCGAATTCACGCTCATTATTCCGGTGAATCCTACGGCAGAGAAATCTCCCGTTCAAAGCAAAAACGAAGGTTCATTCCCTGTTATTTCCGTTCAGGAAAATGAGGAACAACCGAAAAGATTTATTTCAGACCGTATTCCGCCTCCTGTTGAGGATGACCGGCATGATATTCAGGAGGGAGATAAAGTGATTCTGATTATAGAAGACGATACAGCTTTTGCCAAAATTCTTCTCGATTATTCCAGAACGAAAGGGTACAAAGTACTCGTTGCCGTGCGTGGCGACAGCGGTATTGAAATGGCTCAGCAATACCAACCCCTTGCGATTCTGCTCGATATTCAATTGCCCGTAATGGACGGTTGGCAAGTGATGGAAGCACTTAAATCTGACCCTGATACGAAACCGATTCCTGTGCACATCATGTCTTCCATGAAATTCAAACAGGAAAGTCTGCTGCGAGGTGCCGTAGATTTTATCGATAAACCTTTTGCCTTGGAGCAGATGCAGGAAATATTTACAAAACTTGAGGATGTTCTGACGCGTTCGCCAAAGAAAGTGCTGATTGTAGAAGAAAACGAACAGCACGCCAAAGCCTTAAGTTATTTTTTATCCGCCAATAATATCGTAACCGATGTTGCCGGAAATATTTCGGACAGTATCGACTCCTTACATAAAAAAGAAATTGACTGTGTAATCCTGGATATGGGCGTTCCGGACCGGACAGCGTATGAAACTCTGGAAACTATTAAGCAAACCCAGGGGTTGGAGCAGCTTCCCATTATTGTTTTCACAGGGAAAAATCTTTCTAAAGGCGAAGAAAACCGGATTAAAAAATATGCGGATTCTATCGTAGTAAAAACCGCCTATTCCTATCAGCGGATTCTGGACGAAGCCGGGCTTTTCCTTCATCTGGTAGAGGAAAAAAACAAAAAAAAGAATGAAAGAAAATCAGGTTCCGAGTTTGGAGGGGAATTGCGGAATATCCTGAAAAATAAAACGGTATTGATTGCCGATGATGATGTGCGAAATATATTTTCCCTCACCAAAGCATTGGAAGGTCACGGTATGAAAATATTACCGGCAATGGATGGAAGAGAAGCACTCGATATTCTGAATAAAAATCCGGACATAGATGTGGTTTTAATGGATATGATGATGCCTGAAATGGACGGTTATGAAACCATTATGGAAATCCGGAACAATGCGCAGTTCAGAAATCTTCCTATCTTGGCTGTCACTTCCAAAGCGATGATGGGCGACCGCGAAAAATGCATCACCGCAGGAGCTTCAGATTATATTTCAAAACCCGTTGATATCGACCAACTCATTTCTTTACTGAGGGTTTGGCTGTACGATAAAATTTAAAATTCCAGTGTATGAAGAACGAAAAAGAAATTCTCATCATTGATGATGACAACAAAAATATATTTGCACTCAGTGCTGTTCTGAAAGCCAGAAAATACAACTGTATCGCTGCACTAAGCGCAGGGGAAGGACTGGAAATGCTGGCAGAAAATAAAAATATCAGTGTCGTGCTGATGGATATGATG
>JADMKO010000150.1 GCA_015478785.1 Chryseobacterium sp.
CCGGGATTTTCCACTTTGTTCAGTCCGTAATCTTCCGCATGATTCAGATAATGAAATACATGAGCAGATTTCAGCAAGGCTTTCGTAGGGATGCAACCCCAGTTCAAACAGATTCCTCCTAAATTTTCTTTTTCAACAATGGCAGTTTTGAATCCTAACTGTGAAGCTCTGATTGCAGTAACATATCCTCCGGGACCACTCCCGACAACAATAATATCGTAGTTCATTTACATAAAATTTAAACAAAATTACAAAAATAAATCTTAGTGAAAATTAACAAATCATCAAATATAAGAACCAGGATCTATTAACAATATATTAATACAGCGCGAATAACATAGATGATTTTTTTATATTCAAAAAAAATATATAGATTTGTAATACAATTTCATATTAATTATTGAGAATAATTCTTTTGACAAGATAAATTTAATTATTAATGAGATTCCTGATTTCATAATGTAAATTCATTCATTTGGAATCATATATAACACAAATGTAAAAACAGATCTGTAATGCATGCGCTGCAATTCGGATAAAAAAGTTAAGTTATCATGAAATACACTTTGTTGAAACGAAGAAAAAGTGTGAACGTAAAAAGCAACTCAGATTTTGTAACTTGGATGAGGAAAAATGACATTGAACCCTGGCATACGAATGAAGAGTTCATGAAAGGCTACGCTCACAGAAAAATGACGTTCGAGAATATTGACATTCCGTACGAAAACCCTTCTCTATTTGTAGAGGCACTCGTAAAAAATAATCTCCTGAAAATAGAGAAAAGGATGCAAAGCTTCTGGAGTTTCCTGAAGAAATGAGAGTGAATTCACAAAAAAACTGCCGGAAAATCAGCAGTTTTAATAATTCTATAAAGCGGGAAATTTCTTCGGGTTAATTTCTGTGAACAGTCCGTAAATTTTTTCCACTATATCATCCACAGACGGTTTACTGAAATAATCGCCATCGCTTGCATAAGGCGGCCTGTGATTTTCTGCCGTAAGCGTAAGTGGATCGCTATCCAGATATCGGAATCCTTTTTGCTTTTCCAGAATCTGCTGCAGGATAAATGCCGAGGTTCCGCCTTCCACATCTTCATCAATGACCACAAGACGATTGGTCTTCTTCACACTTTCTGAAATTTCATGAGTTAAATCAAAAGGGATAAGCGACTGAACATCAATAACCTCTGCAGAAATTCCGAGTTTTTCTAATTCCGAAGCTGCTTCCATCACCAATCTCCAAGTGGAACCATACGTTACCAAAGTAACATCCTTTCCTTCTTTCGTAGTTTCAATTTTCCCTGCAGGAACGGTAAATTCTCCCAAATTATCAGGTTGTTTTTCCTTCAAACGATATCCGTTCAGGCATTCTACAATGAGTGCTGGTTCGTCGCTCTGCAATATAGTATTGTAGAAACCGGCAGCTTTTGTAAGATTTCTTGGAACCAGAATATTAATTCCTTTTGAGAGATTTATAATTCCTGCCATCGGCGACCCTGAATGCCAAATTCCTTCCAGACGATGTCCTCGGGTTCGGATAATGAGCGGCGCTTTTTGTCCGCCACGGGTGCGATATTGTACGGTAGCAAGATCATCACTCATGCCCTGTAAACAATAAAGAATATAATCCAAATACTGAATTTCAGCAATAGGCCTTAATCCTCGCATTGCCATTCCGATTCCTTGCCCAAGAATGGTGGCTTCACGAATTCCGGTATCTGCAATCCGCATTTCCCCGTATTTTTCCTGCATTCCTTCCAGGCCCTGGTTCACATCGCCAATATTTCCTGTGTCCTCACCAAAGATCAGGGTTTCAGGATATTTTTCAAAAATTTTATCAAAATTATTCCGCACTACCACTCTGCCGTCCACTTCTTCAGAACTTTCACTAAAAACTGGTTTTACTTCTTTTACATTGGTGGCTTTCCACTGGGATTGCGAATATAAATGAGAAGAATAATTGTCTTTTTCAACAGCGAAGAGTTCATCATACTTCTTTTGAAGCTGATTTCTTTCAGCAGAAACTGAACCTCGGGTTAACAGTAAAGTTTTTCTGGCAAGATGGAAAATATCTCTTTTCGCAACAGAAATCAATGCATTAAAATTGCTTACTTCAGCGGAAATTTCATTATTTTCAGTTGTAAGTTTTTCCACTAAAGGCACTATTTGATTTTTTAGCGCAACGATTGGTCTTTGATAATCTTCCCAGGCTTTTTTCTGGCTCTCTTTTACTGTCTTCTTTGCATCAGCATCTATCGCATTTAGCTCCTCTGAAGTTGCCAAAATTTCTTCCTGACCTTCTATTTCTACAGAATAGCTTAGAATCCATTCACGGAATTTAAGCAAACCATCATATTCACTTTCCCAAGTGAGCCTTTCTTCATTTTTATACCGTTCGTGCGAGCCGGAAGTGGAATGTCCTTGAGGTTGCGTCACTTCCACAACATGAACTACTACCGGAATACTTTCTGTTCTCGCAAAATGCT
Organism: Chryseobacterium sp.; assembly: GCA_015478785.1. Lineage (GTDB taxonomy): Bacteria > Bacteroidota > Bacteroidia > Flavobacteriales > Weeksellaceae > Chryseobacterium_A. The sequence continues at coordinate 2,486 of JADMKO010000150.1, forward strand.
CCGCTTTTGCGTAAGCATCTAATAAGGCAGGATAATCCCAGGCTTTTACCTGGATAATTTCGCAACCTTGATTTTCTCCTTCTTTTCTCTGAAAACCGGAGAGCATTTCTGAAATATCAGCTTTAGCGCGCTGATTATGAGTAGGAACAGAAATTCCATAGCCATCGTCCCAAATAGAAACAATCATGGGAACTTGCAATGCACACGCTGCGTTCAGGGTTTCCCAAAAGTGGCCTTCTGCAGTAGAGGCATCGCCAATAGTTCCAAAAGCAACTTCGTTTCCGTTGTTGGAAAATTTTTCGGAACCTACAAATTTTATCTGTTTGAAAACTTTAGAAGCCTGAGCTAGGCCAAGCAACCTTGGCATTTGCCCACCAGTTGGTGAAATATCAGAAGAAATATTTTTAAGTTTTGTTAAGTCTTTCCAGCTCCCGTCTTCATTCAATGTTCTGGAAGCAAAATGCCCGTTCATTTGTCTTCCTGCTGAAGCTGGTTCACGGGTTATATCTGTATCTGCATACAATTGTGCATAAAAACTTTCTATGGTCAAAACGTTTACTGCCAATGCAAAAGTCTGGTCTCGGTAATATCCTGAACGCCAATCACCATCCCGGAATACTTTGGCCATCGCCAATTGCGGAAGTTCCTTTCCGTCTCCGAAAATTCCGAATTTAGCTTTTCCTGTCAACACTTCCCTTCTTCCCAGGAGAGACATCTCTCGGGAAATGCGCCCCAATTGATAATCCCGAAGCACGGATTTTTTAAAATCTTCGAAGGAAATCTGCTGTGTATCTATATAGGTAGTCTGCATCTTGATTTATTATATTCAGCAAAGATATGAAAATTGTACTTTTGGTATAAAAAAGAATCTTCCGGTGTTTCACAACAGCGGAAGAAAAAAAACACAAATGATGAAAAAAAAATTTTGAATATATTATTATTTGAATATTACTTTTTTGGTGGAGGAACAGGATCTCCAGGTAATAATACGGTTTTGCTATCTTGTACAAATACAGAATCACGAGCGACTGCTGAGTTTTCCATGACTTCTAAATTTGCAGTATCCTCAGGGCTGATCATGTCGTCATGAGTTCTACAAGACACAGTGCCTAATAAGGTGAATATGCATGCTGTTAAAATAACTTTTTTCATAGTAGTATAATTTAATGTTGGGGGTTAAATTCTGTTGTTATTACTGAGGCAAATGTAGATGCTTTTGGTTATCCGAATCAAATATTTGCACCGGTGGTTTATAAAAAATAACACGGAATTTAACAATTTAATGGAGGTTTTTTAATAAAAATAGGTGTAAATTCGCAAAAGCTGTGTTCAGAAACAGGTAAAAAACAAAAAACAAGCATATTAAATCAATGATTTTCAGGAAATTAATAATAACCCTGCTTTTATTATCCCCTCTTTATTTTTTATACAGTCAGAATAGTTATTCTAAAGAATTGACCTACGAACAAATTGAAAAAAAAATAGATGCTGCACACGGTAATGATGTGGAACTCTGGAAAATGATCCGGATTTATATAGAAAAGGCTAAATATGATCAAAATCCTGAAGCCTTGGTGTTCGCTTATCGTTATGCCAGCAATTTTTCAAAATCTCCTGAAAACCTAAAATATGCTGACAGCGCGCTTGTTATTGGAAAGAGTTCCAATGATAAAAGACTTCTCGCCAATGCTTATCTGAACCGTGGGATTGTATTCATGTCTGAAGTTAAATATGAAAAAGCTTTGGCAGACATCCTCATTTCTCATGACTATGCCGAAGAAATTGAAAATGATTATATTCTCTATAAAAGTAAATATTTTATTTCTCAAAATAAAGTATATCTGGGTTTGTATGAAGATGCCAATAAGGAATTAAGAGAATGTCTTGTTTTTTTTAAAAAAAACAAGAATAATTCTACTTTAGGTAAAGATTATCAGATGTATTATCTGTATTCTCTAATGAGTCTTATTGATACCAATTCCCGACTTGGTTATCATCAAGATAACAAAGTTTTATTGGACGAAGCTTTTGATTATATACAACACAACAGATTAGAACATTTTTTTCCTTATTTTATATCCTCTCAAGGCACCGATGCTTTTTACAGAAAGGATTACAACACCGCAATAAAAAAATTAACACAGGCATTAAGGTTGTACAAAGACCAATGGGATCATATCACAGAAATATTTTATCTGGGAAAATCCTACTGGAACCTGGGAAAACCGCATATTGCTGTGAAATATTTTGAAACTATTGATAAGGAATACAATAAATCAAATAATCTGGAACCTCAGTTTCGGGAAGCGTATGAACTTCTGATTCAGTATAATGATTCTATAAAAAACCGGGATTTGCAATTGGAGTATATTAATAAACTGATGCAACTCGATAAGTCTTATGAGAAAAATTATAAATATCTCTCCTCTACGCTTTATAAACAGTACGATACGAAGAAACTGATAGAAGAAAAAGAAAAAATTGAAAGTTCCCTGAAAACGCGGGATACCATTATTTATATCCTGTTTGCAGGAATATTGGTCATCGTTGGACTTTCTTTATATCGGATTTATCATATTCAGATTACTTATAGAAAAAGATTTAATGAATTGATCTCTGAAAAAAGCATCGAACAAAGTCCTTCAAGTTCAATGATTTTGCCTGAACCTCCCTCTTCGGTAAATGAAGATCCCTCTGAATATACAACCGCAATTCCACAACAGGAAAAAAGTGGCGACCCTCATTTGATAAGTGAACAACAGCTCGAAAGCTTTCATCCACTCAGTTTTTACAGCAAAATTCCCGGAATTAATCCTCAGGTTGTGGAAAATGTGCTGACCCAACTGGAAGAATTTGAAGCAGACTTCGGTTTTCTGGATAATCAGGTTTCCCAGAAACAGCTCAGTGAAATGTTCGGGACGAATTCCACGTATCTTTCGAGGATTATTAATGCGTATAAAGGAAAAAAATTCAGCATTTATATTAATGACCTGAGATTAGATTATATCCTACACCTTCTGAAAACAGACTGGACTTATCTGAAGAAAGACGTGAAGGAACTTTCCCAGATCACCGGATTCAACAGTGCAGAAAATTTCTCGGATAACTTCCAGCGAAAATTTAAGATCAAACCTTCGTATTTCATCAAGTTGATGAAGGAAAAAATTGAAAGCAGCGAAACCGCCTAAGATTAAAATTTCCTTTCAATAACGTAATCAAGCATCAACATCAATGAGTTTTTAGCTTCAGATTCAGGGAAATCGTTCAGAAGATTTTTAGCTTTTTCCTGAAAATCTTTCATCACAGTGATAGCATAATCTAAACCGCCGGATTCTTTCACAAATCCGATCAGTTCTTTCACTTTTTTCGAATTGTGATTGTGCCTTTTAATAATATTGAAATAATACTTTCGGTCGGAGTCATTAGCGATGGATAAAGCATGAATGAGCGGAAGCGTCATTTTTTTTTCTTTGATGTCAATTCCTACAGGTTTTCCAATGACATTGGAACTCAGATAATCAAACAAATCATCCTTTATCTGAAAAGCCATTCCCGTGAAAGTTCCGAAATCCTGCATTTTTTTGGCTAAAATTTCATCTGCATTATTTGAAAGTACGCCTACTTCGCAGCACGCCGCAATTAAAGTCGCCGTTTTCTGGCGGATAATTTCGTAATACACCTCTTCAGTAATATCCAGTTTCCGGGCTTTTTCCAGCTGAAGCAATTCTCCTTCAGACATTTCCCGGATTGTACGGGAAATAACTGCCAGCAAATCAAAGTCTTTATTATCTGTAGAAAGCAAAACTGACTTGGAAAGCAAATAATCTCCTACCAAAACTGCAATTTTATTTTTCCATAAAGCATTGATGGAGAAGAAATTCCGGCGTTTAAAACTTTCATCCACAACATCATCGTGCACCAGAGTTGCGGTATGAATCAGCTCGATCATGGAAGCGCCACGAAATGTTTTTTCATTTACATTTCCGACCAGTTTCGCACAGAGAAATACAAACATCGGGCGCATTTGTTTTCCTTTCGTGGTTACAATAAAACGGGTTACCCTATCCAAAAGCGGAACATTACTCTGCATTGACTGGTAAAACTTTTCTTCAAAAAGTTTCATTTCGTCGGCAATGGGTTTCTTGATTTCTTCTACAATGTTCGCCACAAATTGTTGTATTTGTCGATGATTATTTGTTCGCTGCCAGCAAATATAATTCAATTATTTATTTTATTCCCGACGCGTTTACAAATTTTATATATTTGATATAAACCAGTTTTTATTTACTCGGTTTTTATTTTGGATTTAGGAACAATATAAAAACGCTGCTTTTGCCTTCCTATCGGAGTCTGTAAAGATTCTCCTGAAATATAAATGTTATTTTCATCCACTTCAATTCCTTCAATCTGACCCAATGAAAGCGCATGGCCAAGATAATATCTTTGCGGTTTCTGACTGAAAAAAAGTCCGGTTTCATCTTCCTGAAATATGGTGAGATACACTTCCATTTTCTTTGTGTATCCAATAATATAAAGGTGATTTTTAAAATAAGTAGCGTCCGTTGCCAGATAACCTAAGTTATAAGTTTCCAGTTTCTCAGCATTTTGAATTTCTTCCTGCTTTTCGGGATCCAAACGATAATGAGTCGTTTGGTGCGATTGCCATTCTTTTGTGAAAAGATGTAAAAAACCATTTCTATAGATCAAACTTTCGGCATCCCAGTTGTTTTGATGTGGTTTTTTTAAAAATTCAACTTGTTGTGGATATTGAAACCGAATCTCGTCGATATCCTGAACACTGTCTTTTCGAATGCGATAAATTTTCAGATCTCTTCTGATCCCATTATTATTCCCGAAATCTCCGATATAAAAATAATTGTCGTCTGTAGCGATGGCTTCCCAATCTTTATTCGGTAGGCCTGTGTTTATTTTCCCGGTAATTTCGCCATTTTCAGAATTTAACTTAAAAATTTCTGAAGAATTTCCACTGTCGTTGATGGTGTAGAGCTTTCCATTTGAAAAACCTAAACTAGAATTTTCCCTTAAGCTGTCTGAAAGTACGGTTACCCGATGCTTCCTGATTTTCAACCAATCAATTCGTTGCGCCTGAACATGAAAAGTCAAAAAGGAAAGGAACAACAATATAATTTTTGCTCTCACGATTTTCTTTTTAAAAGTAAAAACCGGATTTTCATAAAATCATAGAGTAATCCTAATAGTAAGAGTACACTTCCGAGGAGAAGCGATTTCATTCCGAAAGGACCATATAAAAGCCCACCGACAATTCCACCGGCAAAAAACATCCAGATAATGGTGAGCCGAAGCCTTATGGATTTAATAAGCCTGGATTTATGACGGCGGTTTTTGTAGAAAAAAAGTTGTGAAAATTCAATTCCCATATCGGTAAAAAGCCCGGTAAGGTGAGTTGTCCGCACCACTGCATTGGAGATTCTGGTGACCAATGCGTTTTGCATTCCCATTGAAAAAAGAAGGGAAAAAGCGATAATATCCGGATTTACGGACATCAAATAATCACTGCTGAATGCGATGAAGAGTAAGATGACGGCTTCTGCAATCGTTGGAAAAACATAAATAAGATTTTCTCTGACTCTGGAATAGATTTCCACCATGAGATTAGAAAAAAAAGCACCCAGAAAAAAGAAAAATACATACAGTGCGATATGAAAAGCAGTTTGAAATTTCTGCTCAAAAGCTGCGCCTACGAAAAAAGCAAAATGTCCTGTCACATTCGTAGTGAGTTTCTGAACGGATAAAAATCCTACAACATTCACCAACCCGGCAACAAATCCGAGCAGGGAAGCGATTCCAAGATTATGTTGTTCGGTTCGGGTTTTTCCCTTATGATAGAACATTACGCCCCATTTTTATTGGCTAATTGCCCGCACGCTGCATCAATATCTCCGCCTCTGCTTCGCCGAACCAACACATTGATTCCTGCTTTTTCCAGTTCGCGGACATATTTTTCTTCTGCTTTAATACTGCGGTGATCAAATTTCCCTTCTCCGATTGGATTATATTGAATAAGGTTCACCTTTGACGGCACTTTTCTACAATATTTAATGAGCGATTTGATGTCTTCATCCTTATCATTAATTCCGCCCCAGACACAGTATTCAAAAGTAATTTGCGATCCGGTTTTGGAATACCAATATTGCAGCGATTCCATAATTTCAGTTAAAGGAAATTTTGAAGAAAAAGGCATAATATCGTTTCGGGTTTCCTCTATTGCGGAGTGAAGAGACACCGCAAGTTTTACCTTTAGTTCTTCATCGGCCAGCATTTTAATCATCTTAGGAATTCCGGAAGTAGAAACGGTAATTCTACGTGGTGACATTCCCAAACCTTCAGGTTCTGTGATTTTCCTGATCGCTTCCACGACATTTTTATAATTCATCATTGGCTCGCCCATTCCCATGAATACGATGTTGGAAAGCGGCCGGTCGAAATACAATTTACTTTGCCTGTCAATTAATGCTACCTGATCTACAATTTCCGCAACCTCCAGATTACGCATTCTTTTAAGTTTTGCCGTAGCGCAAAATTCGCAGTTCAGAGAACAACCAACCTGAGAAGAAACACACGCTGTGCTGCGGGTTTCCGTCGGTATTAAAACAGATTCCACCAACAAACCGTCATGAAGTTTCACCCCATTTTTGATAGTTCCGTCTGAAGATTTCTGCAACTGATCTACGGAAACGGGATTGATGATAAAATCTTTGGCCAGCTGATCTCTCAGATCTTTTGAGATATTCGTCATTTCATCAATGGAATGCAGATTCTTGCTCCAAAGCCAGTCGTAGATCTGCTTTGCGCGAAAAGGTTTCTCCCCCAAAGTTTCAAAATAAGCTTTGAGTTCGTCCAATGATAAAGTTCTGATATCTTTCATTTTAAAATAAAAAAAAGCAAAGAATAATTTCGTTTCGGACAATTATTCTTTGCTCAGTTTTTTACAGAATCAGCATTGCATCGCCGAAAGAGTAAAATTTATATTCGTTTTTAATAGCTTCTTCGTAAGCGTGCATCAAAAAATCTTTCCCTGCAAAAGCCGCTACCATCATGAGCAATGTTGATTTCGGGGTATGGAAATTGGTAATCATCGCGTTGGCAACTCCAAAATCATGAGGCGGGAAAATAAATTTATTTGTCCAGCCGTGATAAGGCCCGATTTTTCTGTTTGAAGAAACTGAAGTTTCAATCGCACGCATCGTGGTGGTTCCTACTGCGCAAACTCTTCGACCTTCCTCTACTGCTTTATTAATAATGTCGGCATTTTTCTGATCGATGATGGCTTCTTCAGATTCCATTTTATGTTTGCTTAAATCTTCCACTTCAATGGGATTGAAGGTTCCTAACCCAACATGCAGCGTAATTTCGGCAAAGTCAATTCCTTTAATTTCCATCCTTTTCATCAGATGTCTGGAGAAGTGAAGGCCTGCGGTAGGCGCTGCTACAGCACCTTCGTGTTTAGCATAGATGGTTTGATAACGTTCAGCATCTTCGGGTTCCACTTCTCTTTTGAAATATTTTGGAAGCGGAGTTTCTCCAAGTTCTTTTAATTTTGAACGGAATTCTTCATAACTCCCGTCATACAGAAATCTCAACGTTCTTCCCCGAGAAGTAGTATTGTCTATTACTTCCGCAACCAGAGCTTCATCCGGAGTGAAGAAAAGCTTATTTCCAATTCTTATTTTTCTTGCAGGATCTACTAATACATCCCAAACGCGGGTTTCTTTATCAAGTTCTCTCAGTAAAAAAACCTCAATTTTTGCGCCGGTTTTTTCCTTATTTCCATAAAGTCTGGCAGGGAAAACTTTCGTATTATTAAAAATAAATAGGTCTTTCTCGTCGAAATAATCTACTACATCTTTAAAAAGTTTATGTTCTATGGTTTGCGTTTCGCGGTGTAGCACCATGAGTTTTGCATCGTCCCGATGTTCGGCAGGATGTTCTGCCAGAAGGTGTTCCGGCAAATCGAAATTGAAGTGAGATGTTTTCATTGAATAAAATTTACGGATTTTATATTAAAATTTGAATTTGCAAAGATACGGCTATAAAAAGGGAAAGTCAAGTGCTATTCTATATTCAGGTTTACGTCAATCTTTACAGGTGTAATCTTCTTTTTAAATAGAGAATCTTTAAAGTAATGGAAAGTAATTTCTTTAATGAAAAAATGACCAGATCCATTTTCAGATTTCAAAGTATTCTTCAGTAAGACAAGAATTTCCTGTTGTTGTTCGGTAGTCAAAGGTTCAAAATCAAAAATGAGCAAATCATGGGTATGTGGTTCCAGTTCCAGCGTGATTTCAAGTTCATTTTTCTTCTTTCTTTTCTTACTTTTATTTCCAATAATTTTATAACGGTACTTTCCTATTTTCTCAATTTGCAAATCATTGTAATATATAAACTGAACGTCTATGGGAGAAGTAATACTCTTAAAAGTAAAAAGTAAAGGTGAAGGTGAGATTATTTTCCTGTTATTAATATCAAATCTGTAAAACTCTTTTTTATCATAGTCAAATAATATGCTGTAATACTTTCCGGTAATACTATTTTGACCAACCTCCATGTAATAAGTGTGATCTTTGGATTTGATCATGTCAAAACTGGTAGAATTATACTTTGAATCTTCTCTTATATTTTCAGATTTCAGCATATAATCAAATTTGTACTGCTGCGCTGACGCTGTGAGGGACAGACTTAATAAGAAAAATATAAGGAATTTCATAAGATTTTTTTTTATATTGAAATCGGTTTTAAGTCTGAACTTTCGTCTTTTCAAAATATATAATCATTTCGGCAATAAACTTGTACACTTTCAATTTAGTAATTTGTATCTCGAAATTATAAGTGTTAAAAAAAATGACAAAACATCGAAAAAATATCTTCTTGAAACAACATCATTCCAGCCTTATCAAACTTCGTTCTTACAAAGTTTCCTTCAGCCAATCAAAAAATTCTCTTTGCCAAACTAGTGCGTTATGAGGATTTAAAACCCAATGGTTTTCGTTCGGATAATAAAGGAATTTGGATTTCAAGCCTTTCAATCTCGCAGTCTGGAACGCCTGATTTCCCTGTTCATACGGAACCCGGAAATCCAAACCGCCCTGAATAATCATGATGGGCGTATTCCATTTGTCGGTGAAATTGCTCGGATTAAAATCTGTATATGCTCGTGGTGTTGGCTGATCCCAAGGTGCACCGATGTCCCAATTGGCAAAAAATAATTCTTCGGTAGTTCCGTACCAGGATTTCATATCGAAAAGCCCGTTATGGGAAATAAAAGTTTTGAAACGGTTTTCGTGTATTCCTGCCAACATATAAACACTGTATCCACCGTAGCTGGCTCCTACAGCGCCCATTCTGTCGCCGTCCACAAAAGGTAAAGTTTTGGCAAAATCTGCTGCCGATAAATAATCCTGAATGGCTTGTCCGCCCCAGTCGCCGGAAATTTGTTCATTCCATTGGGTTCCCCAACCGGGCATTCCTCTTCTGTTCGGTGCTACCACGATGTATCCTTGTGCTGCCATCAACGCAAGATTCCATCTTGTGCTGAAAAACTGTGTCAATGCAGATTGCGGCCCACCCTGACAATACAGCAACGTTGGATATTTTTTATTCGGATCAAAATTGGGCGGATATACAAACCATACGCCCATTTCTTTTCCATCTGTGGTTTTCACCATTTTCAGTTCAGAATTGGAGGGAGTTATCGAAGCGTAATTTTCTTTATTAACTTCCGTTATTTGTTTCATTTTGCCGTTTATGATGTTAACAGCAAAGAGATCAGCATTGTGATTATAGTCTGTCCGGGTTACTATTATTTCAGATTTATTCTGAAGAAGCAATTCATTCACATCAAAATCACCACGGGTCAGTTGCGATATTTTC
>JADMKO010000151.1:0-991 GCA_015478785.1 Chryseobacterium sp.
ATGCTAACCCAACTTCTATGGCAGAAGCGCTGAAAAATTTTCAAAGTTTTGAAGGTTCTAAAACCATCATCATCGGAGATATGCTGGAGTTAGGCGAAGAGAGCCTGCACGAGCATACTGCTATTCTGGAAATGGCTCGAGATCTCGGGTTTGATGAAATTATTACTGTCGGAAAACATTTTTCGGAAACGGGTATTTCTGAGAAATCTTATGAAAATACTGAAGCCTTGATTTCAGCAGTTAAAAATCAACCTATAATTTCAAAAAATGTCCTTCTGAAAGCGTCGCGTGGAATTGCTCTGGAAAGAATCCTGGAGCATATTTAAAGGTTTTTCTCCCAAACTTCGTCCAGAATCAATTTGATATTGTGGAAAGTAGAAGGAAATACTTCCTGCTGAATGCGAGGATTACTTTTCCAATCTACAGCAGTTATTCCCTCTTCAGTTTGCGGCACTGGCTGTTTGTTGCCTACATAACTCATCTTAAACCAATACGTGATTTTCAATATCCGATCTCCATTGCGTTCGGTGTAAATATGAAAAGTATTATTGATGAAATCTTCCAGAATAAGCTCCTCAAGGCCCGTTTCTTCCTGAACTTCACGCACAGCGGCTTGTTCTAAAGATTCTCCTTTCTCTATTTTTCCTTTCGGTAAATCCCATCTTCCCAGCCTGCTTATAAAAAGAATTTCATTATTCTGATTGCTCACAATACCGCCGGCAGATTCCACAACGGTAAAAAGATGGGTGAAATCTTCCCAAAGTTCAGCCAGATTTTCGCTGTACACATTCAGTTCAGGACAGGAAGTGTTTTGCAAAAGGTCTACAGCAATTTCTAAAGTCGCAAATCCCTCATACCGAAGCTTTTTTTCGATGTCTTCAGGATATTTACTAAGGGTTAATTTTTTCTCGTTCACAAAAACTTTATACATTTGCATGACTTTAATCTTACAAAAATATAAAAATGAATTTAGAAGGAAGAAAAATAATGT
>JADMKO010000151.1:1001-12332 GCA_015478785.1 Chryseobacterium sp.
GCCGAACTTGTGGAACTCCTCAAAGATCCGCAACAATATGAGCAATTGATGCCGGATGGTCTACAGAAATTTGAAGCCATAGCTGATGGTTTTAAATTTTCGCTGAAAGGGATGCCGGAAATTGCACTGAAAGTAGGAGAAGTGAATGAAAATAAAGCGATACTGAGATCCGCAAGTTCCAGTTTAGATTTTGAACTGACTACAGCTATGAACGCAGTTTCTGAGAATCAAACTGAGATCCAAATGTTTTTTGAAGGAAAATTCAATCCGTTTATTAAAATGATGGTGGAGAAACCTCTTCAGAATTTCATGGATGCGCTGACGGATAAAATTGAAAAACTCTACGCATAAAGCGTTTTGATTCAGATAACAAGCCACCTGTCCAGGTGGTTTTTTTAGTTTTTACACCAATATTCCGGAACAGTGATTTTCAGGACTTCCGGTAGCGGTGCTCAGCACGTTGTTTTCTCCATTAATCCTTAATACTCCCATCAAAGCAAAAATAAGTGCTTCTTTAAAATTCACAATTTCCGCAGAAGGAATGACCAAAGTTGTGTCACAAAGTTTTTGTATTTCTTCAATTAAATTTTTATTATAAGCTCCACCTCCGGTCACCAACGTATTTTTCAAACCAAACCTTGTCAATACTTTTGCGATTTGTTCGGCAACGTGCGCCGTAAAAGTAGCCAATGCATCTTCAGGATTTAAGGGATTCAGTGTAGGAAGTATTTCCTGTAGCACCCATTCAGCTCCCAAAGATTTTGGAGGTGCTTGCTGATAAAACTGTTGGTTATTCAGGGTTTCCAGCGTTTCCTGATTCACCGTTCCGGCTGATGCTAACTGTCCGTCTTTGTCAAATTTTTCGCCTTTTTTCTCCGCGAAATAATTCATCACCATATTCACCGGACAAATGTCAAAAGCAATTCTTTTTCCCTGATGAATAAATGAAATATTGGAGAAACCGCCTAAATTGAGACAAGCGTCATATTCGCTGAACAAAAGCTGGTCTCCGATGGGAACCAAGGGAGCACCATTGCCGCCCATCAAGACATCCTGGCTCCGAAAATCATATACCACAGGAAGAGAATTCAGAATTTTGATGGCTCTTCCGTCTCCGATTTGAAGGGTAAATTTATTTTGTGGCTGATGAAATACGGTGTGCCCGTGCGAGGCGATGACATCTATTTTTGTAAGCTGATTCTGATCAATAAAACTTTTTACCATTTGGCCTAAATAGAAACCATATTCAGAATGCAAAGCACAAAGTTGTTCCGCAGACAAAGCCATCGCATTGCGAAGTTTATTTTCCCAAAAATCATTGTAAGGAAGGGTTTCGGCAATCAGAAGTTTGAAACTCCAGTCTGCATTATTTTTCTTTTCAAAAGAAGCATAGCAAATGTCCAGTCCATCAAGGCTGGTTCCGGACATAAGTCCGATGGCGAAGAAATCCATGGGTTTTATTTTTGATAAAAATACTTATTTTCAGGAAAGTATAGAATTACTTTTCACTTTCAGGGATTTTCTTGGTGCTGATATCTCCAGAATTGTTGTAAAAAGTGTATTCAGAAAAATCATCTTTAGCCCGCATTCCCTGTGTTGCAACCAAAGTAGAGCCGTCTTTATCGGTAACATATACCGTATCTGAAGTGTAAATTTCTTTCTTTTTCCGGTCCCAGAAAATGGTTTCCATCAGAAAAGTTTGCCCTTCAGAGGTGACTACTTTCACATTTCCTTTGGCTTCATAAAAGTTTTTGAGCTCCGTCATCTTAGCGTATTTCGCCGTAATGGTTCCGGGTTGTTTGGGGTTCTTTTTATCGAAATACTGAATATTAATACCCTTTCGCGCTACAACATACGGAGTATCTATGAGCTCAAATTTCTCAATAAGAGGAGCTGTGGCTCGCATTTTTATCAGGCCGGAATCCCGCTGAATAATATTGGCATCATAGATGATCTGTGACGGGAAGTTTATTTTCTTATCAGCCGCATTCATCGCCGTAAGATCATCATCACAGGATATAAAAAATATAGCACAACTAAGAAGTAATGCTATAATTTTTGAAGGTATCTGTGAAGTTTTGTTCATGTTTTAGTTGTACAATCTCTTCATAAACCATTTATCAGCAAAATTGAAACCGATTTTCAGGTTGATAAAATTCTGATTGACTAAGTTGTTGTCTTTGGTTCCTCTTTTTCCGAGTTCTATGGCAACATCCAAACCGGTCATCCTGTTCAGTGACGCATTCTTGAAAGGGAATTTAGCTCCTAAAGTTATTCCGAATTCATTGATATCGGTATTGTTGATACTGAGGTTTCCTTTTTCATAATAAGCTCCGTATCTGTACACCACACGCTGGAAATAGTTTCTGAAATTATTGGCATCCGGCAAAATCCATCCTCCGGCGGAAACGCGGTAAGAGTCTTTGTATTGTGCTTTATGGCCCATGAACTGAAGGTCTTCTCCTTTGCGATAATCTACCTGAGTCCCTACAAACCATCTTGCAGTATGCCCGAATCCGGCACCTAAAGAAAATTCTATCGGCAACAGGTTGTCCTGTTTGGTTTCTACCTGATCTACAATACTTTCATTTACTTTGACACCAGAACCGTTGTAAAAATAAGTACTGTTGGTATAATAAGATTGAGGATTTGAAGTATTTCCAAAAGTTGCCGTAGCTCCCAACGTCATTTTGCGGTCGTTACTATATTTTTTCTGATACGTAGTTCCCGCTGTGAAATTGAAATTTCCGATTTCATTTCGGGTTTCATATCCATTGATCAATTCTGCATTAGAATAAGCCAATTCATCAATATCGTGAAGGTTCCCGAAATAATAATTAGTTCGTAATCCTAACGCAAACTCCGGACTGATTTGATATGAAACAGCGGCTTGCACAGTGCTCACAGTTCCTTCACCACGGTAGCGGTTGGCTTTCACAGTTCCGTCAGCTAAGGTTTCAGAAACCAAAACGTCATATCTTTTAGAACTGTAAGGCTGGTATCCCAATCCGAACTTCACCTTGTTGGATAAAGGAAATGCTATGGAAATGTTGGATAAGTAAGTTGAATGCTTGTTGTCCTTGTAATTATTAAAATTGGAACTGAAATAATTATTTTCGTTGGTAGCTTCTATTTTGATGGAAGTCAGTTGCAGATTTTCATTGGCAGCAGGGTTTTTAAAATTGAAACTGCTGGTGAAATCTGTAATATAAGCTGTAGAAATTCCCGCCATGGCAGAGTTTTCTACCGTATTGTCATATTTCACATCTCCTATTCCGTATGCAGCATAAGGTGAATTGCCTATGTTCTGCGCATGCAGAAAAAAGCCTGCTGTGATGAACGATAAGATGAAAATTTTTCTCATTCCAGTTTTTTAAAATAATGGGCAAATATCTTAATTATTACTGAATTGAGAAAATTTAGTTTCGTAAAGTTTTGTTAAGCAGGAGCGATGCGAAGGATCAGAAAATAAGGTACATTTGCAATAAATCTGTCTTAGAGCCTGTTTAAATTTTAACGAAAAAAAATAGCTTCTTTGTGAAGATTATCTTTGCTGTCTTTTTCTGTTTTTTTTTGCGCCTTTGCTTTAGTATCTTTCTGATTAGCCCATTAAACCTACAAAATCCAAAAGCAAAAGTCGCGAAAAATAACTATAAAAATTTAAGCAATAAAATTTAAACAGGTTCTAAAATAATATTCAAAAAAGTATCTTTGAAAGATGAATTGGGATCACATTGCTGGCCATGAGGCTATAAAGGAAAGGCTGAAAAACAGTATCGATGAAAACAGGGTAGGCCATGCGCAGTTGTTTGCAGGAAAAGAAGGGTATGGCACGCTGCCGCTGGCTTTGGCTTATGCAAGAGAAATTTTGAGCAGAGAAAATCCGGCTTCCGGTGCAAAAGCCGAACATTTGAATCATCTTGATCTCCATTTTAGTTTTCCTGTTTTTACTGAAAAAAGTAATTCGCTGAGCAAGAGATTTTTTCCATATTTTAGAGAAATGATCCTTGAAAATCCGTATGCCGATTTCGATGACTGGAGTACTTATTTGGAATCTGAAAACAAACAGCTTTTTATTTCTGCAGATGAAATTGATGAACAAAATGCGAAGTTTGCGCTCAAAAGCTTCGAAGGAGGCACTAAAATTCTCATCGTCTGGAGGGCAGATAAAATGAATATTTCGGCTTCCAATAAACTGTTGAAGTTTTTAGAAGAACCGCCTGCCAAAACACTTATTATTCTGACGGCTGAAAATACGGACAGTTTTCTACCAACGATTTTGTCCCGAACTCAGATTACAGAAATTCCAAGGTTGAAAGATGAGGAAGTTGCTCAATATTTGAAAACAAAAACGAACCTATCGGAAGAAAGGAGTAAGGAAATCGTTCATCAGGTGCAGGGAAATCTGAATGATGCCTTAAAATCACTGCATCTGGAAGGCGAATCGGAATATGAAACCCTCTTTGTACAATGGGTGAGAGATGCTTTTCAGGTAAAGAAAAAACCGGAATATCTTAAAAATATTATTCTTTGGGCGAGAAATATTTCGAGCTGGAACCGCGAAAAACAAAAGAATTTTCTTCAGTTTTGTTCGGAAATGTTCCGGCAGGCTTTGCTTCAGAATTATGGTCTTCCCAACCTTGTCTACCGTAAAATTGATTCCGGAGGTTTCAACTGGGAAGGATTCTCAAAATTCATCCATGGAGCAAATATTGAAAGTATCCTCGAAGAAATCAGCGAAGCAGATTATCATCTGCAGCGCAACGGAAACGCCAAAATTATCTGGACTGATCTGGGGATTAAACTGTCAAGATACATTCATAAACCCATATAGGAATCATTTGGATTTAAAATTTTAAATCTGAGATAACATCTTAAAACTACGTATGACAGGCAAATGTCGTCCATTTGTCAAAAGATGTCGTTCACGTACGGGGTAATAATATTAAATTTGACGTCTGACTCCAAACTTTTTTATAATGATTTCACTTGGCGAACTGATTTACAATTCCAGGAAAAATAAGAACATCACTCAGGAAGAACTGGCAGAACTGTCGAAAGTTAATTTAAGAACAATTCAACGAAAAAAGGTTCCTGCTGATTTATTCATTTTGGTATCTTTACACAAGATTTTGTTATCCTGTTAACTGGGTAAATTTACCGTTTTAATTAAAATAAGAATATGTTTAAAAGTACCATAAAAGGAACAGGGCATTATGTTCCGGAAAATATAGTAACCAATGACGATCTCTCTAAACTGATGAATACCAACGATGAATGGATCACAGAGCGCACAGGAATAAAAGAACGTCACCATCGTGCCAATCGTAACGACGAGAAAGAAACTACAGCGTATTTGGGATTTAAAGCGTCAGAAATGGCTCTTCGGAATGCCGGTATCAAAGCGGAAGAATTAGATTATATCATTTTTGCCACGCTTTCTCCGGATTATTATTTTCCCGGATGTGGTGTGCTTCTTCAGGAAATGTTGGGATGCAGAACCATTGGTGCTCTGGATGTGCGGAATCAGTGTTCCGGATTTGTTTATGCGATGAGTGTTGCGCATGCGTTTATAAAGTCAGGTATTTATAAAAATATTCTGGTGGTAGGAGCTGAAATTCATTCTTTCGGCCTTGATTTCTCTGATGAAGGAAGAGGTGTTTCGGTCATTTTCGGAGACGGAGCAGGCGCAGTAGTGCTTTCCGCAACGGAAGGTGATGAACATGGCGATATTCTTTCAATAAATATGCACTCCGAAGGAAAATTTGCCGAGGAACTTTGTACGAAATTCCCGGGATCAAAATACGGATGGAGCGATCGGATGAGACTGGAACCGGAAAACGTTACCGATGCTGAAGTTTATCCTGTGATGAATGGAAATTTTGTTTTCAAACACGCTGTTACGCGTTTTCCTGAAACCATGATGGAAGCGCTTTCGGAGGCTGGAAAAACGATTGAGGATTTAGATCTTTTTATTCCACATCAGGCCAATCTCAGAATTGCCCAATTTGTACAACAAAAAATGGGGCTTTCGGATGAGAAGGTTTTTAATAATATTCAAAAATACGGAAACACCACGGCGGCATCTATTCCTCTTGCTCTAAGCGAAGCCATTGGAAGTGGTAAAATAAAACGCGGCGATTTAATTTTGCTTTCTGCCTTCGGAAGCGGCTTTACGTGGGGAAGTGTTCTTTTCGAGTATTAAGTTTCCACAAAATATTACAAATTAATAGCCGGTTTCACTTCAGAATCGGCTTTCTATTCTGTAGAAATACTGTCATTTTTAATTCCTGTGCTATCCGAAACTGTGGCTGCGGTTTCGCCTAGTTCAGTGTTCATATGTCGCGCATTGTGATCTTCTTTATAAGATTCACGGTCTTCTTTTTTATCAGCACAGGCAGCGAAAAATAATAGTGCAGCAGCTAAATACAGACTTTTCATAATGTAAGATTTTTATAATGGGAAATGATTCTGCAAAAATGGTGCAAATTAAATCCGTCAAAAAGAAAAATAAAAAAACCGCCTCAAATTTATTTTGAGACGGCTTCTTCTTTTAGGAAAATTATCCCAGATAAGGATATTTATAATCTTTAGGTGACACGAATGTTTCTTTGATAGAACGAACGGAAACCCATCTCAGAAGATTCATTTTAGAACCTGCTTTATCATTGGTTCCCGAAGCTCTTGCTCCGCCGAAAGGCTGCTGGCCAACTACAGCACCGGTCGGTTTGTCATTAATATAGAAATTACCCGCTGCGTTTTCCAATGCCTTATATGCTTCTGCAATCGCATAACGATCCTGAGAGAAAATAGATCCTGTAAGAGAATAAGGAGAGGTTTCGTCTACCAGTTTCAGGGTTTTCTGCCAATCAGCATCTTCGTAAATATAGACGGAAAGAATAGGCCCGAAAATTTCTTCACACATACTTTCGTACTGTGCATTGGTAGTTTCAATAACGGTTGGATGTACGAACCAGCCTTTGGAATCATCGCAGGTTCCTCCAAAAATCACGTTGCTGTCGCCTGAATTTTTAGCTCTTTCGATATAATTTTTACATTTTTCGAATGATTTTTTATCAATCACAGCATTCACAAAATTGGAAGGATCTTCAGGTGTTCCCACTTTCACGGTTTTCAGCTGAGCTCCCATAATCTCTTTTACTTCTTCCCAAAGGGATTTTGGAATATAAGCCCGTGAAGCCGCAGAACATTTCTGTCCCTGATATTCAAACGCTCCGCGTACCAAAGCAGTAGCTACAGCTGCCGCATTTGCTGACGGATGTACCATCACGAAATCTTTTCCACCCGTTTCACCTACGATTCTCGGATACGTTTTATATGTATGAATATTGTTCCCGATCATTTTCCACATTCCTTGGAATACGCCTGTAGAACCCGTAAAATGAAGTCCCGCAAAATCAGGATGTGATAATACTTTTTCAGCAGTTTGAGCTCCGTCCGTAAAAATCATGTTAATCACTCCTGCAGGAAGTCCGGCTTCTGTAAAGATATCCATGATCACTTTAGCAGAATAAATCTGTGAATGGGAAGGTTTCCAAACCACCACATTTCCCATCATGGCCATACAGCTTGGCAAGTTACCGGCAATTGCCGTAAAGTTGAACGGCGTTACAGCAAAACAGAAACCTTCCAAAGGACGGTATTCCGCACGGTTCCAGATTCCGGTGTCCGAAACAGGCTGTTCCGCATACATTTCGGTCATGAATTCTACATTGAACCTCAGGAAATCGATAAGTTCGCAGGCTGCATCTATCTCTGCCTGATGTACGTTTTTACTTTGCCCGATCATCGTCGCAGCATTCAGTTTGTCCCGATAAGGTCCGGCAATAAGGTCGGCCGCTTTCAGAAAAATAGCAGCGCGGTGTTCCCATCCCAATGCGTTCCACTTTTCCTTGGCTTCCAGTGCTGCATTGATGGCCTGATCCACATGATCCATATTTCCTTTGTGATAAAAACCTACTTCATGGCTGTGATCCTGTGGCGAAAACAAAGATGTCTTTTGCTCTGTTCTTACTTCTTTACCTCCAATAACCATTGGAATTTCTGTATTCTGTTTCCACATTTCGCGATAGGTGGAGATCAAAGATTTTACTTCCGGAGATCCGGGCTCGTAGCTTCTTACTGTTTCGTTTATAGCAAACGGAACCTGAGAAATCGCTTTTGACATATTTTTAATTTTTAAGTATAAATAAATGAAAGGACATTATCCTGAACTTCAGAAATATCCGCCGCACAAAGTTAACGGATTTCGGGTGATGTTCCAAGTTGATTTTTCTGAAAAAACATAAGTCAACAATTGGTGAATCTGATTATAAAGTAAAAAAAAGAGGCTCAATAAAAGCCTCATAAATTTTAACTGAACATATCTTTTACCTTATCAAAAAAAGTTTTCTCCCTGCCAGACGGTTCGGGTGCCATTTCACCACTGCTCATTTGTTTCTCGAAAAATTCTTTTTGTTCCGGATTCAGTTTTTGTGGAGTCCATACATTGATGTGGACAAACATATCTCCCTTTCCGTAGCTGTCGATACTTGGAAGCCCTTTTCCGGCCAAACGAAGAATTTTCCCGGATTGGGTTCCGCTGTCTATTTTTATTTTTACTTTCCCTGTTACCGTAGGAATTTCTTTTGAGGTTCCTAAAGCTGCTTCTGCAAATGAAATGTACAGTTCCTGATGAAGATTATCGCCTTCTCTCTTTATTGTTTTATCTTCTTCTTCTTCTACTACGACCAGCAAATCTCCTGGAGTTCCGCCGAACGGAGCATCGTTCCCTTTGCCGCGAACATTCAGCTGTATTCCTTCGCGCGCTCCTGCAGGAATATTGATGGTGATTTCTTCATCTTCTTTTATAAGGCCGTGTTCGTTGGCTCCGGCTGGAACTTTGTCTGCTATTTTTCCTAATCCATGGCAGGTGCCGCAGGTTGTTTGGGTTTGCATTTGCCCGAACATCGTATTCATCACCTTTACCTGAGCGCCGGTTCCGTTACAGGTAGTGCAGGTTTTGGAAGTTACGCCTGGAGCAGCTTTCAGCTTTTTAACTTTAATGGTTTTTTGAGTTCCGTTCACCATTTCTTCCAGATTCAACTTGATTCTTACTCTCAGGTTGGATCCTCGAGCCTGTTGTCTTCCTCCGGCATTGCTGAAACCGCCAAATCCGCCGCCACCGAATTGACCACCAAAGATATCTCCGAACTGGGAGAAAATATCTTCCATACTCATTCCGCCGCCGAAACCGCCTCCACCGCCAAATCCGCCGCCACCCATTCCGGCATGCCCGAACTGGTCGTAGCGTGCTTTTTTGTTGCTGTCGCTCAGCACTTCATAGGCTTCAGCTGCTTCTTTGAAATTTTCTTCAGCCTGCTTGTCACCCGGATTTTTATCCGGATGGTATTTCAAAGCCATTTTTCTGTAGGCTTTTTTTATTTCGTCGGCAGTAGCGTCTTTGGTTACGCCCAATACCTCATAGTAGTCTTTTTTCGACATAGTTTATGATTTCTTTAGACTTATTTTGCAAAGCTAATCGGATTGATTTCTGCAAGAATCGGCCTTTATTTAATTTCCGGTTACTACTTTCGCGAAACGAATAACTTTATCGTGAAGCGTATAACCGGTTTCGATAACGTCTACAATTTTCCCCTTCAGTTCCGGAGTTGGTGCAGGAATCTGAGTGATGGCTTCATGAAAATCAACATTGAAATCCTCTCCAGATTTTACTTCCATCGCTTTCAGTCCTTTCTCAGTAAGGGTAGATTTGAATTTCTGATAAATTAATTCTACACCCTGCAAGTCCTTTTCATTTCCGTTTTTAGCAATTTCTTTCAACGCTCTTTCAAAATCGTCCAGAATTCCCAGCATGGAAATCATCATTTCCTGATTGGCAAACTGAAAGAAATCCATTTTTTCTTTTGTAGTTCTCTTTTTATAATTTTCAAATTCAGCATACAAACGCAGATAACGGTTTTTTTCTTCTGCCAAAACTTCCTCTGCAGAAGGTTTGTCTGTCATTATTTCCTCCGTTTCCTGTTGCGTGTCCTGGATGATATCTTCCTGTTCTGTATTGAGTTTTTCTGTATTATCGTGATTGTTTGACATACTTTTTACTTTTAATATCTGATGTTTTTCAAAACATTTGCCAAACGGAATTTCGGGACAATTCGGCAGGAAATGTAATCAGGAATTATTTGAAATGTAGAATTTATATCAGAAAAAAGTAATAAATAGAAGATATAAATTTAATACGACAATAATGAAGGTGATGATCCAGGCTGTGATTTTCATCCAGTTGCGGTTGACCAATACACCCATTTTCAATTTATCATTGGTGAACATTACTAAAGGAATCACTGCGAAACTAAGTTGCATTGAAAGAATGACTTGGCTGAGAATCAACAGATCTGCCGAACCCTGTTCGCCATACAGAATGGTGACGATAAGTGCGGGTATCACAGCGATAAGCCGGGTAATCAATCTTCTGAGCCAAGGTTTCAGCCTGATATTCAAAAAACCTTCCATTACGATTTGGCCGGAGAGCGTTCCTGTGAGTGTAGAATTTTGGCCGGAAGCTAATAATGCGACGGCAAAAGCAATACTGGCGAAACTGGTTCCCAAAAGCGGTTCCAGCATTTTATGCGCATCATGAATATCTGCAATATCATGATTTCCTGAAGTATGAAATGTGGCAGCGGCAACAATAAGAATGGCAGCGTTAATAAAAAAAGCTATAAAAAGAGCCGCAGTACTGTCAATAGTGGCAAAGCGGATTGCTTCTTTTTTTCCTTCCGGAGTTCGGTCGTAGTTCCTGGTTTGCACAATACTGCTGTGAAGATACAGGTTGTGAGGCATGACTGTAGCTCCCAAAATCCCGATCGCAATATAAAGCATGGAAGGGTTGGTGACAATTTCTTTTTGCGGAACCAAACCGTGAAGAATGGGAAAAATTTCCGGTTTAGAAATAATAAGTTCATACCCAAAACACAGAAGTATGATGAAAATAAGTCCTGCGACGATGCTTTCAATCCACCGGAATCCTTTGGCCTGAAGCATCAGGATAAGAAATACATCTACAATCGTAATGACGACGCCCCAGGTAAGCGGAATTCCGAAAAGTAAATTTAGAGCGATGGCTGTTCCTAACACTTCCGCCAAATCCATTGCGGCAATGGCAATTTCGCAGAAAATCCACAAAATAAAATTAACAACAGGATTAAAATGATCTTTACAAGCTTGTGCCAAATCTCTTTCAGCCACAATTCCCAGCTTCAGCGAAAGATGTTGCAGCACCATTGCGAAAAGATTTGAAATCAGAATAAC
>JADMKO010000152.1:0-7581 GCA_015478785.1 Chryseobacterium sp.
ACATGTACAATTCCATTGGAAGCTGGTACGGATGCAATAATATTCACCGTTCCGTTCACGGTAGGCTTGCCGTCCACCATTTTAATCGTGATGTTTTTTCCGTCTACCATACCGAGATTTTGCCCGTCAGAAAACTGATCAGTTTTAATAACACCTACATACGTATGATGCGACAGAATGTCATTTAATTTTCCGTTGTTTTCAGGCTTTAGCAAATCCTCCACCGTTCCTGCAGGAAGTTTGTCGAAAGCTGCATTTACAGGAGCAAAAACCGTAAAAGGCCCTGCATTGCTGAGGGAAGTAGCCAATCCTGCCGATTGAACCGCTGTTACCAGCGTTGAAAGATCTTCATTGGAAGCGGCAAGTTTCACAATGTCCGGTGTGCTTTCGTTGTCAATAACGCCTTCCTGGCCTACGGTCTGTGTTTCTGTAACTTCAGCGTCTGAAGTAGTAGCCACAGTTTCATTTTTCTTGCATGAAATGAGAGCCAGTGTGGCCAATCCGAGGATAAAAAAAGATTTTTTCAGAGTACCTATATTTTTAAAATTCTTTCGGTATTGTATAGGAGAACAGCTTTTTAACTGAAGATAAAATTACAACGAAAAACCAAACAAATGTATGACTGGAATCATGTTTTTCTTATTGATTTCGTGAGTTTTATCATCTTTTTATAACGATACGGATTTACAGGTTTTTCCTGTTAAATTTGATCAAAGACCAAACAAAAGGAACAATAGCCCAGGCAGAAAGAATCACCAGAGAAATTCCCATTCCTCCTCCGGATCCGAAAACCTGTTGAAAAACTGCACCGGCATATCCCAACATCGCAGCCACATCCAGTTGCAGTAAAACGAATATTCTGGAAAGCCCGATAGGGTTGATGGCGGTTAATGTTGCCATGATGCCTTCAATAGGGTATTCAGCAAATTGGAATATCAAAACCAGCAGAATTCCGTCGTAAATAATGGCAAAGAAAATCCAGAGAAAAATAGCGATTCCGATTCCTTTGGCTCTGTCGCGGCTGAAAATGGCCGCCAGCATCGCCAGTGATGTAAAAATAACCGAGAGAAAACATCCCGTGATGATGAGCGACATGCCGGTTTCTATCGATGAATACAGCAAAATCGGAATTCCACAACCCAAAAGAAAGGCCAGAACAAGGGCCGTGGAAAGTCCCAGAAAAATATTGAACCACACTTTGCTTCTGGGAACCGGCTGGCTGAGCAGCAACTCTACAAACTGACTGCTGTTGTACACATAAATCGTAGAAAATATAACGCTCATCAGAGGGACCACGAGTAGAACAATATTCAGCAAACTGAGGGTGGCTTTGGTGAAATTACTTTCCAGGCCTAGTACAGACCAGGAAATAATGAAAAGCAGAACCGTGTACAGGATAATGGTTTTGTTTTTCAGAATGTCAAATAATATAAAACGTGCAATCTTGTTCATTTCTTCATTTCTTTTAATATAGCAACAATTCCTTCAGAGATTTTTCCGGTGTTGGTTTCTTTTTTCAGGTCATCCACAGACTGGTGAACGATCACTTTCCCTTCATTCATAAACACGATTTCACTGATGATGTCATCCAGTTCACTCAAAAGATGCGAAGTGATGATGACGAGTTTGCCTTTATTTTTCTCCTTTATAATTTTATTTTTGAGAATCTCTGAAGCCAGCGGATCCAGACCTGCAGTGGGTTCATCCAAAATAATCGTAGTCGGATTGAACATAAAAGCCAGCACGGCGCTCACCTTTTGAGTGGTACCTCCGGAGAGCGTACTCATTTTTTTATCATAAATCTTTTCCAGTTCGAAAGCTTCCATCAATTCAGTATCCACCTCGGTATTGTGATTTTTCCGGATATTGCGGATCATTTTGATGGTTTCTTCAATGGTCATGTTTTCGGGATAACGGCCTATCTGTGGCATATATCCGATGGTTTCCCGGTATTTATAATGGTCTTTTACGCTTTCGTTATTAACGGTAATATCGCCGGTTTCCAACACGTTTAGTCCAAGGATGCACTTGATGAGAGTCGTTTTTCCACAGCCATTCGGGCCAATCAGCGCAATGGAATGTCCTTTCTGGAAACTGAGGTTTACATCGTTCAGCGCAGTAAATTTGTTGAATTTTTTAGTAAGATTTTTTATTTCTATCATGATAATTTGTTTGAAAGATGAAGCCTAAACTCCATTACCTCTCTACAGGTTTCATTAATGGTTCGCGGTCTACAAAACTTTCTGGAGTAAGACTGGGAAGAATTTTTTCAGACTTATCCAGTAAATCCACAAAAAAAGTTCTGAAAAGCAGCATCACAGCAGGATTACGCTCCACCAGAACAGAGTACAGACTTAACGGGTGAAAAGGCACATCTCCAATTTTGTCTTTATCCAGGTCATATCCTGCATATTTGTCCCAGTAATTCTGCTTGAAATCGTTCATCACCGTACTTCCGTTGGTGCTTACATCAAAAGTATTGTTGATAAAGTTATTGGTAAACAATCGGTTTTCCATACAGTTGGAATTTAATTTTAAAGCCCATCCGTTGTCTTCAAAATGATTGTTGTAGAAGTCGATTTTAGTAGCACCGTCCGCAAAGATTGCCGTCGTATTATTCTCAAAAGTGTTGCCTTTTATTCTACTGTAGGAAATTTCTTTCAGCAGCAGGCCGAATACGCTGTCTCCCCAGTTATTGATGAACCGGTTATGGTACATGCTCACATTCATGGCATACATCACGGCTACTCCGGCGCCATTGTTATCGAAAATATTGCCGGTGTACACACTGTCATCGGAAAACATAAAATGAAGACCGTACCGAAGATTGTTGCGGGAAAGATTCTTAAAAATGAAACATCTCTTATTTTTCTCAAGGTAAATCCCGTCTTTATGTCCGCTGATGTAATTGTTTTTCACCCAGATTTCAGAACTTCCCAAAAGATGAATGCCATCACCGATATTTTCCTGCGAAGTTCCTCTGTTGGTGGTTATTTTATTATTTTGAATCAGGCATCTGTAGCCTCTCTGCACGTAGATTCCGAAGTAATTGTTCTCAAAAATATTATCTTCGATCACCGAATCGCTGCTGGTGTAGATGTGTACAGCGGAAACACTTCTTATTTCATCTCTTCCCGAATTGATGAGTTTGAATCCTTTCAGGGTAATGCGGTCGGCTTTAAAAGTGATGATTTCACTCTTCAGTTCGCCGTCTATCACAGGCCTTCCAATGCCGATGAGAGTGAGAGATTTTTCCAGATGGATGGGCCCTTCCCTGTAAATTCCTTTTTCTACTAGAATGCTGTCGCCGCTTTTGGCAGCCGCGACAGCTTGTTTTATGGTTCTGTATTGTTCGTTTTTACCAACTTTTAAGGTATTTGAAAATGCTAAAATTGGTAAAAATAAAAGCAGAAGTTTATACATTTTATTTCTTTTCTTTCCGTATCAAATGGAATAGTGGTTATTGAATGACGGTGGCTCCAAGTTCTGCTGCTGCTTTTTCTGCTGCTGCTTTATCTTTGTACGCCTGGGTATTTCCTCCCATCGGACTTTTAATGCTTCCTCCCTGAACGAGTGTTGCCGTGCTACGATTGAAGAAAGTTCCGGTAGGGAAGTCTGCAACATATTCGTCTGAATTTTGAGCGACATCTGTATTGGAAGTCGTGTAATCATCCATACAGCTGATGTCGTCAAATTTATAATTTCTTCCTTTTTCGGTGACAAGTTGTGTAGCAAACTTGGCTTCAGTGATGGTCATTTTGCAGTTTTCACACTGGTCTTTCCCGGTTGCGATTTCTTTGGGTCCGCTTTCAGAACAAGCTGTTAATAGAAGTGCGGCTGCGCCGGCTACAAATAAGTTTTTGAATAGTTTCATGTCTTTATATTTTAGTGATTTTATAATATGAAAATCCCAATCCTGATAAGAAAAATCTCTTATGAAAATTTCCTGTCTCAGGATTGGGAGTGATTTGTTTATTCTTACACTGTTTTTTTTGTCCGCCTATATTCTACAATGGCTAAGATAAGCAAAATAACGGCAACTCCTATCATGATTCCGCCGCCGATGTTGGGGTATGACCAAACTTCAAAATTAAGAAGTTGTTTGTATCCAATTAAAGGAGGCTGATAAGACATTCCCGGAACAATGATGGCCGCGTTGGGGTCAAGGTTGTGTCCGTAATCATAAAGCCAGTAATAAAAATCTCCCATAAAAGCAATTCCAAAAACGAGGAACAGAATGGTAACGCTGTACAGAATGGTTCTGTTTTTCAAAAGAGCAGCCAATAGGCACAGTAAAGCAAAAAAGCCCAGTGCATAAGGTAAAAACGTGAATTCCCAGAACTCATCAGCATGAATTTCTTTCATCCCGATGTAGTGATTCAGTCCGTTTATAATTTCATACTCTCCTGAGACTTTATTGGCATGCAGAAACATCGCCAATCCCTCAGGATATTGTGGTGCACTGAGATATATGGACCAAATGGGAGTGAAAATGCTAATAATTAAACCGATACCACATAACAGCAGCAATACTCGGGTCAGCGTGGTTAATGAATTATTTTTCATTTTGTTTGATTTTTTTTAGCTACTGATCTTTATTGATGGACATTTCCCTGGTACAGTAAAGAATCAGTAAAAAGGAAAAGGGCAGAGAAACTGCCCTTTTAAAGATTACTTATTTAACTTCACCTTCTTTTACAGGCCCTTGCGCATTATCTTTTTTATTATTGAGATGATACGTTAGCGGCACGTTGCTTCCTGCCGGAGATACGCGTACATATCCCTGCATTTCTTGGTGCAGTGCCGAACAGAAGTCTGTACAATACATTGGATACATTCCCGGTTTTATAGGATCCCATCTTAGGGTAGCCGTTTCACCTGGCATTACCAGTAATTCTGCATTCCGGGCTCCTTTAATGGCGAAACCATGAGGTACATCCCAGTCCTGCTCCAAATTAGTAAGGTGGAAATAAACTTCATCCCCTACACGTATTCCTTCAATATTGTCCGGTGCAAAGTGAGAACGGATGGAGGTCATATAGACATGAACTTTGTTTCCTTCGCGAACCACTTTTGATTCATTCTCGCCTTTAGTTACGTAAGGGTGTTTATTATCTTCTATTTTATAGAATTTCACCTGATCTTTCATGAAGAGTTCTGCGGGCCCGGCTTGTGCATAGTGAGGTTCACCATGAGTCGGGAAATCCAGAAGAAGTTTCATTTTATCACCACTGATATCAAATAACTGAGCAGAATGTGGAAGTTCTGGTCCAACAGGAATATATCTGTCTTTGGTAATTTTATTATAAGCAACCAGATATTTACCATAAGGCTTGCTGCTGTCTCCACCAACTACCATAAGGTGACCTACAGAGTAGAACGTAGGTTGTCTGTCAAGAACCTGAAGTGTTTTAATGTCCCATTTTACAACTTCAGAAGACACAAAGTGCGAGGTATAGGCGTTTCCTTTTCCATCAAACTCGGTGTGGAGTGGGCCGAGGCCAGGCTTTTGAACTTCACCGTGAAGTGCAGCTTCATATTTAATAATTGGAATTCCATCAAATTCTCCTGCGAAATCTTTATTGGCAATAGCTTTTTGAATTTTGTCGAAGCTGAATACAGGAATTAACGCAGCCAGTTTACCAGAACCTACAATATATTCACCAGTTGGATCTACGTCACAACCGTGCGGTGATTTCGGGCAAGGGATAAGGTAGCAGATATCTTTTAATTCTTCTGCGCTCAGTACCATTACTTCTTTTTTGATGGTAGATGTAGCCATGTGCTTTTCTTCATCCCACTTGTTGTGAGCGTATTCCACCGGCATTTTTTTACCTTTACCAGCTTTCAGGTATTCTTCAGCTTTTTTCCAGTTTACCGCCATGATGAAATCCTTTTCATTCTGAGACGCATTTACTTCCAGTAAAGTGTTGGCTTGTTCAGTATTGTAGCATGAGAAGAAGAACCATCCGTGGGATTTTCCTTTTCCGGCGTGCGAAAGGTCAAAATTGAATCCTGGCGCTTCAATCTGGAAGGTAATATCCATTTCCCCGCTGTCCTTGTTAATTCCGATAAAGGACAGATATCCTTTGAAATTTTGTTTGAAAGATTCAATAGGAACGTCATCCTGTCCGTCTGCCGGAACTGCAAAACGTGTTCCTGCTACTACATACTCCGTGTTTTCAGTAAGGAAAGGGGAAGAGTGATTTCCCGCGGAGTTCGGAATTTCAAGAATTTCCACTGTTTTGAATGATTTCAAATCTAATCTGGCAACTCTCGGGGTGTTGTTGGCATTAGCGAAAAGCCATCTTCCGTCTATCTCACCGTTGGTTTGGGATAAAGAAAGATGGTGTTGATCATCCCAAGGAATAAATCCATGAGAGGTTTCCAGCATTGGCTTGGTTTCTTCGCTGTATCCGTATCCGTTTTCAGGATGTTGGGAGAACACCGGAAGCACCTTGATGGTTCTGCCGCTCGGTAGCCCTACCACGCTCACTTGGCCGCTGAACCCTCCACTCACGAAGTTATACACTTCATCCAGTTTTCCTGGAGCTACGTACACTCTTTGGGCTGCATCGCCACTTACCGCCGTCTCGGTACCTTTCGGTTTACATGCGACGATGGTTACTGCTGCTAATGCAGCAAGACCTAATTGCTTATAAGTTTTCATATATAAAAGATTATCTTTTCAGAATTGAATTGTGGTAAATGAATGGCAAGTGAAGAACACTTGCCATTAAAAAATTACTTAGCGCCGTCGATTTCTCTCATGTACTCCAAAACGTTTCTCGCTTCAGTATCAGATAGTCCTTGGTTTGGCATTCTTACCAAACAAAGTTCCAACTGCTTCTGTAATTCAGGATCTACATCAATCATAGGATCCGGATTAGAAATGAAATTCATGATCCAGTGAGGAGTTTGTCTTTCGGTAACTCCTTTCCAACCTGGCCCAACCAATCGTTCATCGGTAGTTTTATGACATGACATACATTTTACATCAGCTACTTTCTTACCTTCTGCAGCCATGGCAGGGTCAAAGCTTGATACATCAACATTTGTTTCATCATATTTACCTAAACCTCTTCTAGGGTCATAATCGTTGTCACCTGCAGGTGCTGTTGTTTCAGTTGCAGGTGCAGAACTGTCTGCTGTTGGAATGGAACTTTCCTTTTTTTCTCCTCCGCAAGAAATAAGGGCTAGTGAAAAAGCACAGAATGCTAGTGTCTTTAATACTTTCATAATGATAGAATTTATATATTAATTTAATTGATAACAAAAATAACACCGTTCTGCACATAGGCTTTATGATTACAGTCATAAGCGTAATATGACTTTTATTAGGTAGTATAAAAGTATATTTTCTTATATTTGTACTATTCAAATATACAAAAAAAATTTTATGAGACACATTGTTATAGTATTTTTTGCTGCATTATTTATCACATCCTGTTCCAAAAAAGAAACAGATCCTAACGTAGAAACAAACGTCATGATGGAAGAACCTGTAGCTCAAAGCGCAGAGGAAACATCCACTGAGCCTGGTGCGGAAGGATTGAAAATGATTCAGGGAATGGATTGTCT
>JADMKO010000152.1:7591-12303 GCA_015478785.1 Chryseobacterium sp.
CATAAAATAGATGCAAGACTGGTGGGCCCGTCTTATCAGGAAATTGCGGATAAGTATACCGAAGCAGATATGGATATGCTGGCTCAGAAAATTATCGACGGAAGTGTGGGTACCTGGGGGCAGATTCCAATGACGCCTCATGCGGGACTCAGTAAAGAAAACGCCAAGAAAATGGTGGAATATATTCTTACGCTTAAGAAATAATATCTTATCAGGCTCCCAAAAGCCTGCTTTATTTGATATTTTCTTACACTCATTATACTATATGTGTAAAATGAAATTATTGACCAAATGCCTTCCCGAAACGGAGGGTTTTTTCATAAAAAAAGGCGGAAAAAACATTCGTTTATTCCGCCTATGAAACCCAAAAAATCAAATAAACTATGAAAAAAAATTATTTGGGTTCCAGTATGCTGATTGGCACTATACACTCCTCCAGAGAAATGCCGCCATGTTGGTACGTGTCCTTATAATAGTTCACGTAATGATTGTAATTCTTAGGATACGCCAGAAACATATTGTTTTTGGCAAAAATGTATTTGCTGCTCAGGTTTCCTTTCGGCAGGAAAAGTTTTTCAGGATTACTCACCGCCCATACATCGCTTTCCTCGTAGGTGAGGCTTCTTCCAGTTTTGTACCTGATATTGGTTGAGGTTTCGCGGTCGCCAACCACCCGGCTTGGTTTTTTCACGTAAATGGTGCCGTGATCGGTGGTAATTACAAGCCTGAATTTATTTTCAGCGGCGGCTTTTACGATCTTCAATAGAGAAGAATTTTCAAACCAGTTATAAGTCAGGGATCGGAAGGTTTTATCATCCCGAATCAGCTGATCGATGATGTGGTTGTCGGTCTTTGCGTGGCTCAGAATATCAATAAAATTATAAACAATCACCAAGAGATCGTTGTTTTTGTGCTGATTGAAATCATCCAGAACTTTTCTTTCAAAATCGGCATTCAGCACCTTCAGGTATTTCATGGATTTATCTGATAATCCAAGCCTTTTCATTTGGTCTTCCAGGAAATCACGTTCGTATTCGTTTTTATTTCCTTCTTCATTATCATTAAACCATTTTTCGGGGAAACGTTTTTCAATTTCTGAAGGCAAAAGCCCGGCAAAAAAGGAGTTTCTGGCGTATTGTGTAGCCGTAGGGAGGATGCTGTAATAATAATCCTCCGAAACTTTATTGTAAAATTTGGTGAACAACGGTTCTATTACTTTCCATTGGTCATAGCGCAGGTTGTCGATCAGAAGCAAAAGTACTTTATCACTTTTTACTTCAGATTTTACCTTATCCTTAAACAGAGTATGGCTCATCATTGGTTTGTCGTTTCCATGCAGCCAGTCTTCATAATTTTTTTCGATGAATTTAGAAAACTGGATGTTAGCCTCTTCTTTTTGTGCCTGAAGCAGTTCCCCGAATTCACTGTCCGAAACTTTATCGAATTTTATTTCCCAATTCAGGATTTTCTTATAATGTTCCGCCCATTCGTCATAAGTCCGGAGATAGGAGAGCTCCATGGAAAGGTTCCGGAATTCCTGCTGATAACTTTGTATGGTTTTCTGCTCCACGAGATCATCCTCCTGAAGGTTCTTTTTAAGCGAAAGCAGAATCTGATTGGGATTCACGGGCTTCAGGATATAATCTGAAATTTGAGAACCAATCGCTTCTTCCATAATGTGTTCTTCTTCGCTCTTCGTTACCATCACAATCTTGAGCGAGCTGTCTTTCTCTTTGATCATAGGAATGGCTTCCAACCCAGATATTCCGGGCATGTTTTCGTCTAAAAGTGTGAGTGCGAATTTCTCAGTGTCCATCAGCTCTAAAGCTTCATTGACATTGTTCACCGGAGTAACTCGGTATCCTTTGTTTTCTAAAAAAACGATATGAGGTTTCAGTAAATCTACTTCATCATCTATCCATAAAATCTTTCCTGACATAAATTTTTCGTAAGGTTATTGTTCCATTGACCGGAACGGTTGTAAATAAGATCATCAAAAATACAAACAAATGTTCTTAAATAAATTCCAATTTCTTAAAAATAAAGTTAAAGTTCAGTTAATTTTAAAAAGTATTTTAAAGCAAATAAACCATTGAAAAATACGAGGTTTCAAGTGTTTTTTAGCTACCTTTGAATCTCTATTTTTTGTTTTTACAGATGCAGAATAAACTGAAAATTATTAACGATCCGGTTTACGGTTTTATCAAAATTCCACATGAAATCCTTTTTGATGTTATCGAACATCCTTATTTTCAAAGACTTCGGAGAATTTCACAAACCGGCCTGCTGAACCTTATTTTTCCCGGCGCTACACACACGAGGTTTCATCATGCTTTGGGTGCGATGCATCTGATGTTCACTGCTTTGGAAACTTTGAAGCTGAAAGGCGTAGAAATTTCAAAAGATGAAGAGAAAGCAGCGATGCTGGCGATTTTGCTTCACGACATCGGACACGGCCCGTTCTCTCACGCACTGGAAAATATGTTGATGGACCAATGGCATCACGAAAAACTGTCGTTGCTGCTCATGGAGAAAATTAATATTGAATTTGATGGAGAACTGGAAACCGCGATGCAAATGTTTCAGGGAAAATATCACCGCAAATTTTTCAATCAGCTTATTTCTTCTCAATTGGATGTAGACCGCCTGGATTACTTGAAAAGAGACAGTTTTTATACCGGTGTTACAGAAGGAAATGTTAATACGCAGCGAATTATTTCCATGATGAATGTGTCTGATGATGAGCTCGTTATTGATGCCAAAGGAATTTATTCTATTGAAAACTATCTTACAGCAAGAATGTTCATGTACTGGCAAGTGTATTATCATAAAACGGCGGCGCTGGCAGAATTTCTGTTGGTAAAAATTCTGGACAGAGCCAAATGGCTTGTTTCTCAGGGCACGGTTTTGCCAGCTTCGGAACATCTTAGTTATTTTCTGTATAAAAGCGAATTTCAAACGGCCAGCGATGAAGATTTGGAGCGGTTTACTGAACTGGACGATAATGACATCATCAGTGCGATGAAAGAATGGCAGTATTCAGAAGATCCGGTTTTGGCTTATCTCTGCCGCAGTGTTATCCGAAGAAAACTTCCGAAAACCATTATTTCCGCCGAACCTTTTTCTCATGAAATGATCAAAGAGAAAACAGAACAGGCCAACCTGAGGCTCCATACTACGGATGGCCATCTTCTGGTAGATCAGATTTCCAGAAGTTTATTGCCTTACAGTGCGAAACACCAGCCGATTTATCTGTTAGGGAAAAACGACGCAAAAACGCTCCTTCATGAGTATCAGGGGCAGTTGTTGTCGTCTTCCATTACAGAAAGCAGTACACGTTATATATTGTCCTTTCCCGGAGAAAGTGGAACGTAATCTTTTTTGCATACTTTTATCGTTTTTTAGGGAAATTATTATCTTTGCAGGATATGGAATTTACAGCAGCGCAGATTGCAGGTTTTATCAACGGAAAAATCATAGGCGACCCGGAGGCCGTTATTACCGGAGTTTCTCCTATTGAAAGGGGAGAAAGGGGCCATCTTTCCTTTATTGCCCAAGACCGTTTCGCTCATTATATCAACACTACAGCGTGTTCTGTGCTGGTGGTTTCAGAAAATTTATTAACCAAAGATTCCTATACGCCTACCATTATTGCCGTAGAAGATGCTTATCTTTCTTTCCAGGTCCTGATGAATCTCTATGAGCAGATGCGTGAAAGAAAAACCGGTGTAGAAGAAGGTTCTTATATTCATGAATCTGCCGAAATCGGGGAGAAGGTCTATATCGGTGCGTTCACTTATATTTCCGAAGAAGTAAAAATTGGAAAAGAAACACAGATACATCCTCAGGTTTATATTGGTAAAAATGTGAAAATTGGCAGGAACTGTAGAATTGACAGTGGTGTGAAAATTTATGATTATACGGTAATCGGCGATCACTGTACGATTCATGCTAACGCTGTTATCGGTTCCGACGGTTTTGGATTTCAGCCTTCCGAAAAAGGATATACCAAAATTCCGCAGTTGGGAAATGTAGTGATCGAAGATGATGTGGAGATAGGTTCCAATTGTTCTATCGACCGGGGCACCATAGGATCCACCATTATCGGAAAGGGAACCAAGCTCGACAATCTTATTCAAATCGCACACAATGTTAAAATAGGCGAGCACAACGTGATCGCTGCTCAGGCAGGTATCGCAGGTTCCGCTACGGTAGGTGACTGGAACATGATCGGCGGACAGACCGGAATCGTCGGGCATATTCAGATCGGCAACAAAGTCCGTATCCAAGGACAAAGCGGAGTGAATACCAGTGCAGCCGACGGGGAAGTCCTCTACGGGTCGCCTGCTATGAATGCAGGAGATTTCCGCAGAAATTATGTACATTTTAAAAATTTTACAGAAATTATAAATAGAATTAATATTCTGGAAAGAAACGCAAAAGAAAAATCCAATGAGTGATATGCAAAAAACCCTGAAAGAAGAAGTCTCTCTTTCGGGAATCGGTCTGCATACCGGCAAAGAAGTAACACTAACGATAAAGCCAGCTAAAGAAAATACAGGCTTTGTTTTTGTAAGAACAGACCTGGAAGGAAATCCTCAGGTAGAAGCTGATGTCAATTATGTAACCACCACCGACAGGGGAACTACTCTGGAGAAACTCGGTGTCAGAATCCATACCTGCGAGCATCTTTTAGCAGCACTTGTTGGGTG
>JADMKO010000153.1 GCA_015478785.1 Chryseobacterium sp.
ATCTTTGTCCAAATTATCACACCATAGCCGATTTCAGGAAAGACAATCCCAAAGCAAACTTACAATAAGCTGTATTTCTACAACCGAACCACCGTCTTTTCCGCATTAAAAGGTATTGAAGATTCCATCCGTAAAATGATATTTAACAGATGTGCATTTTAAAGAAAACCACAATTACACCTGCATAACTGGTACACCCTTGTTGCACCCTCGTTGCGGAATCCTTCCCAAAAAAAACGATTTTCGGGAACAAACCGCAGGAATTTGGCAAGAACTCCGCAAGGAACCGGCAACAACGCGCAATGTGAACCGGACAGAAAGTGACATTTGATGACAGCAACAGACTACAGCTTACATACAGAGAAAACCCACGTAAAGCAGCGGAGATATAAGTAAGCAAATGACTTGCGTAAAATACCAAAGAAACCAGGCGGCACCGTGAGCATTTAACGACAATACAATGCATATAAATGCAGCCCTGTGAATCCCAATGAATCCGAACGAACTGCAGGGCAAAATACCGCATTTAAAAGCAGATAAATGCAAACAAATGAAAGTTTAATACATTGCTAATCAAATACTTGCATATCATTTTTTACCGTTCTATATTTGTCCTGTCTAACAAATAAATTCAGTACAATGGGACAAATTAAAAAAGGAATCCTGGGAGGATTCAGCGGAACCGTAGGAACGGTAGTAGGCGCTAACTGGCGCGGAATGGACATCATCAGAAGCCGGCCAAGAGCCTCAGGCAGCAACCCTACACCAGCGCAGCTGATGCAAAGGGAGAAGTTTGCCCTGGCCATCCGGTTTCAGAATGCGCTGCGCAGCATGCAGAGCCGCCTGTATGGCGAAAGCGCGGGTGTGAAATCCAGAGTGAACCTGGCAGCGAGCTACCTGCTGAAAGAAGTGGTGGCAGAACAGAACGGCAAGGCCGTACTGCAGATGGAAAAAGTGATTGTCACCAAAGGTACGGTGACAGGATTCCAAAATCTGAGTGTAGCGCCCGCAGCCAACCAAACACTTGACTTCACCTGGGTAGACAACAGCAACCAGATGTTGGCCAAAGCCACCGACATTTTCTGTACGGCCATCTTCGAGGAAGAGTCAGGAGAGTTTGCAATTCATGAAGGGCCGGAACAGCGGGATGGCCTTACCGCTTCGGTAGTATTGCCGGCAGTATGGGCGGGTAAAACGGTTCATGTGTACGCCTTTTTCCAGACGGCCGATCAGAATGAGGCCTGCAATTCTGTGTACCTTGGTGCGGTGAACTTGCTGTAACCGTATCCACAGGATTTAGCAGCGCCAAAAAAACCGCAGGAATCAAAAGTTCCTGCGGTTTTGTATATTGTATAGGTTATTGCTCATCTTCAGCTTCATCATCCTCTTCCATCATTCGGTCAACTTTAGACGCAAGGTAATAAATCCGGCCGCCTACCCTCTTAAAAGGAATAATACCCTCGTCCCGCCATCGCTGAAGGGTGCGCGAGCATACATTGAACAGTTGCATCATATCGGCATTATCATAAAATTTCTTTTCTACTTCCTGCCGTTGGTTGGGCTTGGTGAAGCTGGGCTTTCTGTAGGCTGGCCGCTGATCATTTTTCTTTCGTTCACTCATATTTTACTTGATAAGATCCTTTTCTGTTTACTCGGGTGTGCGGTAGAGGTAATTTTAATAATTCTTTTTACTGTATCGCAAAATGCATTTACCAAACCCCTTAAACAATCAGGTGATTAGTCAAAAATAGGACTTAGAACATCAGAATCAAAACGGAAAGAACTAAATGTCAGCAAATTGAGTATAAAAGTTTTCCACATTCACACAGAACAGCCTCATAGTACGGCTTTTTGATAAATATCTTTTAAAAAATGCAAAAAAATGCCGATTTTCGTTAAACAAAAAATTCTACAAATCTGTTAATCAATTATTTAAAATCAAACAGCAACGTAATGTTGGGTTCAATTTTTCAGGATTTACTTTTATGGTCATAAAAAAACCTGTTAACAAGCATGATTAACAGGTTTTGTAAACTTTCCGTGGTTTAAGAAATTTTGTAAATGCAGCGATGTTCCCCGGACCGGATATGCTGTATCCTTTCAATTTGAAATCCGTTGCCAATCAACTTTTTGAAATTTGATAATTCGGCATCGCAAAACCCATGGCATTCTGCAGCAGCCGCACCAATCGGACAAAGGTTCTCTATAAAAAAGTATTCCCGTTTTCGGTATTCCATTCTGTCAGAATAAAACCGAAGAGCAGATAATTACATCTGCTGAAACCGAAAGCGTTACCCCATCAGAGGAAACTGCCACCGCGCAGGATCAGGATACCATCGAAGTCTCCCTGAACGATGAAGACACGATGAAATTCGATACGAGCGAAATTAAAGACCGGCAGGGAAACTCATCCGTCTCACTTTACACCATGTGGGAAAACTTCCAAAATCTTCAATAGGTCACAATTTTGTGTTGCTGAAACAAGGTACTGATGTTACCGCGTTTGCCACCAAAGCCGTACAAGAAGGAAAAGCGCCTGATTTTGAAGTTCCCGAAAGTTTGTTACCTGAAGTTATTGTACAAAGAAAAACACCGGCATATTACCGTACGGGATGTAGCTAAATATTACAAACTTGATGAAGACGAGGTACAGCGAGTTCTCGATTATAATGATAACTGATCCTAAATAACCATTACCATCTCGAAAAAAAAGGGCTAGATTTATATAGAAAATTACGCATTTCAACATAACAACTCAGCTGGTAACTTTGGCTTAATGCTGTTCTAAATGTAAATATTTTCAGAAATTATTCTTCTCTTAAAGTTAAAAAATTCTTCAACTCTTTAATAGAAATCTACTCATACCCTTATTTTACTATCCTTCAGGCAATTAAGTTAAGACATGTTTTTTCATTATTTTTTTTGGCGGAATCCTCACATTTTCATATCTTTACCAAAACACAACTCATGAAAAAAAACTCATTAACCATTATTGAGACATCCTCGCTGTATGCGGAAACGATGTCGACACTCTTCCTACAGACAGATTTATTCAAAGCGGTAAGCATCATTAATTCTACTGATTCGCTCCTCGATGATGTAAAGCAAAACACTCCCAATTTTCTTATGATAGGGAGTAGTGTTCTTGCACGAACGGAGATCTATGAAATCGTAGATTCCATTTTGAAAATTGATCCGAAAATCAAAATCATCATTGTGGGTCAGAATTATGAAGTGCATGTCATCCGCAAACTTTTTTCCAAGGGAATCCGCAGTTATTTGGATCAGGACAGCAGTTATGAAGAATTCCTGAAATGCGTGCAGACGCTGAATCAGGGGAACGTCTATATCTGTGAATCCGCTAAGGAACAGATGATCAGTTTTCTCAGTAACGACAACAAAAAATACACCCGTTGCAACAAGGAACCCATTACCAAAAGAGAAATGGAAGTACTAAAACTGGTGTGCGACGGACTGAGCAGTAAAGATATTGGGGACAAACTGTTCATCAGTGTGAATACCGTTGAAACCCACCGCAAGCGTATCCTAATGAAACTTAACGTAAAAAACACCGTGGGTGTGGTAAAATATGCTTTGGAAAATAATATTTTCGAAGACTGAAGCGGTTTCTCTCATTTCAAATAAAGTAAAAGTCCGTCGGAATCACCGACGGACTTTTTGTATAGTGCCATTCATTTAATAAAATGCAACCATCTCATAATAAAAAACCCACACAGTAAAACTGCATGGATCTTCATGGTTATTTTAATTCTATTCGAAATCAGGCATTTCTCCATTGGAGAAGGCGGGTACCCGCACAAAGTTGGTACCGGAACTGTTCAGGTTGATAAACACAATATTTCGCGGAGAAATATTATCATTGGAAGTATTCGTTAAAATAATCTGTGAATTGTCCGGAGAAAAACGGGGATCCAGATCATTGGTTCCCTGAGGTCTGGAGCTTTCAACAGAAAGGTCAACGCTGGAATTGGTCTGAAGATTATACAAAAACACCCGGTTGTCTAACTGACGGTAGGTAGCATCAAGATGTCCCGAAACATCATAAGTATACAGAAGTTTTTGTCCGTCTATGGAAAAATTGAGACCGCCAGCAGCACCAGCAGTAGCTGTGAACACATTTTCCACCACAGTCCCCAATAAATCAATGACAAAGATCTTGATATTATACCCATTTACATCGTTGGTCTTCAGTGCGATATAAGCTCCGTTATAACTCCAGTCGCATTCTGAAATAAAACTTCCGTCTGGAGTAGTGTACAAGAGTTGCAAACCGGTTCCGTCCTTATTAATCTGGTAGAGTTTATCAAAATGAGGATAAATTAACTTGCTGCCATCAGTA
Source organism: Chryseobacterium sp. (assembly GCA_015478785.1). Lineage (GTDB taxonomy): Bacteria > Bacteroidota > Bacteroidia > Flavobacteriales > Weeksellaceae > Chryseobacterium_A. The sequence goes on from JADMKO010000153.1 coordinate 4,361, forward strand.
TTCCAGGAAAAATCCAGTTCGCTGTTATGAAATCCCGCCACCGGAGTGGATGTTACTTTGAAAAGATCCGAACCGTCAGGCTTCACCGTGTAGAGGTGATTTCCTGAACCTTCCGTTCTCAGAAAAGCGATACGGTTGGCATTGTTATTCTTCCGTGGCCGCCAGCTGTTATGCGTAGGATTGGTGAGATTAAAACTGTTGCCCTGCAGGTCAGAAGAAACAATATAGAAATTCCCGTTCTGTTTCTTGACATAGTGATACCGGTTGGAAGGGGTAGCAGTGGTTGTAAATTTATAAACGGCACTATACACCTCAGGATGAATACCATCGGATACGGATACCTGCCAAAAATAGCTTGTTCCATAACTGAGGTTACTCAGCGTATAAAACTTCTCAGAAATATTGTCGATGGTGATAACATCGGTATTGATATTATTTTTCACGATCAGTTTATAAACAAGACTGTCACTCTTATCCGGGTCTGTAGAATTCCAGCTGAGCTGTACACTAAGCGGCTGGTCTAAAGCATTATCTACAGGACTGAGCAACTCAGGAGCGGATGGCGGTGAGTTTAGTGACTGATCATCATTCAGTTCAATAATAACGCTGACTTCCTGCCCGGTTTGTATTGTAACCGCCTCATAACTGGTGAGAAATCCATTGAGTTCTGCTTTTACAGAATAATTTCCTGTAGGAATATCTTTAATAACAAACATCCCATCGTTATCTGTAAATAAAGTCTGGGTACTGGGTGCCGTTGAAACCTTTACATTAGCAACGGGTTCATTGCTTCCTTTTTTAACTACTTTTCCTTTCAAGACCCCCTGCTCTGTATGTTCTACCAGATCTTCTGCGCAAGATGACACGGCAAAGAAGAGGATAAAAAAAGAAAGTATACAAATAATATTTTTCATTTTATTAGTTTTTAATTTTTCCAAAATAATAGTTTACACCAATTCCAAAACGAAGGGCGTGATCATTTAGCTTTCCCTGTACCAAATGATCCCAGTCATCTGAAAATCCAAGATCGTACTGAGCAGATACCCTCATCCCGATATTATCAGAAATGAGATATTCCAGTCCGCCTCCAAACTGGCTTTTATATTTTTCTTTCTGCTTAGAAAACAGGGCTCCTAATCCAGCATATATGTAGGGAGAAAAACGTCTTTGTGGAAGTACCACATACTCCAGATTTGCTTCAGCCACCAGATATCTCCTTTTCAGGATATTGCTGTTCTGCATCTGGAAAAAGTTAAGGTTGCCCTCTAAGTTAAAACTGGAATTCAGAAAATATTTCGCTCCCAGTTTACCTCCAAAGGTGGTGTTAGGATTCACAAAGTCGCCCCGTCCCTGTTGGGCCTCAGCCTGAACAAAGACGGAAAAAGGCCGTCTGGTTACTGGGTTGGGGTTACCGATCAGACGCTGTGCACTGTGAATTTCTTCTGCATTATAAGAGGCAACTAAGGATTCATACTTTTCAGGCTGGTCAAGTGCTTTGCCCCATATTTTATTTTTTATGCCTTCAATAATCAGCGATTTTACTGCTTTTTCTATCGCATCAGTTACTGCGAGTTGCACAGGTTCATTCTGGGTAATCCCCGCTTCAGCTTCCAGCAGTTTTTCTGTATCTACATATCGAAAGAAACTGCCGTTAACACTGGTGGATAGAATCGTTTTCGAGACATATACGGTTTTAAGAATTTCGCCATTAAGGGTGGATACCGCTCTTAGGTAAATGGTAATTCTGTCCTGCCGGTATTGTGAGGAGGCTCCAATACCAAAATACCTCGCCCCCACTCCGCCGGTCATTATATTGCTGTCGTAAGAGATAACCCCTCCTTCCAACAAAATACCGGCAAACAATAATGGAGGTAATGCGGGAGTATTGGCGTCAGCGTCTTTTAGATATTCCTGTTTCGTTGAGCGGATAATCTGTCTTTCATTGAGTAGATTGGAAATGTTTTCCCTTTCAATAGGCGTAAACCATTTACTGTCTTCCAGTGCTTTTATCAGGATGGTGGTGGTTCCCTGCGGTACTGCTGTACTCCAGTTATTACCATTTTCGGCAGGTTTATACTGACCGGTCTGATCACGAAAGCGATAAACGCCTACAACAATTTTCTCCTTAGGAGGAGGCAGGTTCTTAAGGTCTGATGTATAAGGTGTAGATTCACCTATGATAGATTTTTCGGGATTGCCCGGAAGCCCGAATACCGGGCCGCAGGCCTGGAAAGTCAAAAGGGCGACGGCACAAAATGTGAGCCGCAGGTTAGTATTGATTTTCATGGTGTTTTATTTAGGAATAACGATTTCGGATTGATCTCCGGTAGAAGTGTCAAGGATACTGATCATCATACCCTGAGCCGTTTCGGTAACCTGTAAATAAATAGATCCGAAAAGATAGTTTCCCGCCTCTACGCTTCCACTTCCAAACTGTTCCTGAAATAGCTTCCGGGAAAGCTCGCTCAGCACCTGACGATTAAGACTCTGCGCAAAACTGTCTAAAGAGTTGATTCCGGCTCCCTGGGTTTTATTATCCGCATTATCAAACTGGTTTTGAGCACTGGCTGAGCTGAGAAGCCACTGATAATTAAAAGTATCTCCTCCGAAGGCAGGATTTACAGGTTTATATACAAACTGCTGTGCACAGAAGCCTGCAGTTCCAAACAGGATTAAAACCAACATGGTAATCCCGAGTTTAAGTTTAATATTGAAATTCATTTTTAATTAGTTTTTTTTTTGCATTATAGTCGTTAATATATCTAAGAGCCATGCCCACCTGTTCCCTTAAGAATTCATCACTGGGATTGGTCATAAAGCCATAGATTATTCTGTCGTCTATTTTGATGTTAATCTGCCCGCTGCTTCCTCTCGCTGGCTGTTCTTCGATTGTAACCGCAGAAGCATTGTCCGGCAATCGGTTGAACTCCATGTAGAATATATCATAAAAATCTTTTCCTACTTTGCTTTTTGTTTCATCGATAGCCAGGCCGGAAAGCTCAGAAGATCTGCGGATGCGGATTTCCTGTTGTACAGGAGTGAACTGAGACTGATTGATCTCAAGACTGTCTTTACTCAGGAGAGTCTGGTCCTGCTCGTCTCTGATATAGAGGTACGCTTTCATAGCGTCTCCCTGCTCCAGATTAATATTGATCTGTGAAAGACCCTTCGTTTCACTTGGTCCAATTGCGAAGCGGCCTCCCTGTTTATTGTTGGAGAGGTTATTGGTTGCCCCCCCCTTTTTAATTACTATAAGCAAATAATTCAGCTCATGGTGAGTGGATGATTGATTGACCGCTATTCCCGTAATCTGAATCTGATTTTCCTGTATAGAGTGTTCAATTCTTGCCTTAACTCCATCAAATGACTGAGCCTGTAGTGTAAAGCACAGGACTAAAAAGATCAATATGAAAGAACGGAAAGTCATGATTAATAATTTCGGACAAACACGGTTACATTTTCACCTTTTACATTCATCTTAATACCATCAGATATACTGTTTGTACCGGTAAAATCCACCGTGTTATTGTAGCCCATAGTGGCAATCGCTGTAGAGGATTTACCCGCCGAATGGGTGTTGTTAAAATATACATTATTTTGTCGGCCATCTTGGTGCACGGTAACTTCACTCTGTGAAGACATAAGAATAGTAGCATTGTTTTTGTCACCTTGCTGTACAACGACAGAACCGAGAGAGTCAAGACTCATCTGCTGAAGGTGAAACATGTCGATAGCCACAGTACTGTTGATCTGAGGCCATGCAATCTGCTGGCCTTTGCAGAGCGCAAATACACACAGCATGGGAAGGAATAAAAGAAATTTTTTCATGGTCATCATTTTTTTATAAAGGTATCGGATTGATCTCCACCGAGAAACACAAAAATCAGGTATAAATATTTTGTCACTGTAATCAGTTACTGTTAGTCCCCATGACCTGATATCACGGCAATGCTGGAATGCAGTTTGTCAGTTCTTTCCTGAAGTTTCATTTTACGGCTTCTTTAAAACTTTCTTTGATCAAAAGAAACGAACTGTGATTGCAATGGTTTAATGATAGAAAATCGGATTCTGCTTTTACAGATCACTTCAGATATTGATGTAATAAATTGCGACTTAGATGATGTTTTGGTATAGGTCCCGCTTTCTTAAATATACTCGGGCGGAATAAAAAAGAGAAGCCAAAAATGGCTTCCCCCTTCTAAAACACATAGGATGAAAATCAATTCCCCTGTTTCACTAATATGAAGTTACCATGACCAGTCTGGGTTCCCACATGAGAATGCCCTGTCTGACTTTGAGTAACTGTTGATACATTCCAATTTCCGGTTTGCGCACTTACGGAGCTATGACCACTTCCGGATTGTAGATTGGTTAAAATATTGTGGTCACCAGACTGAGCATAGATAGAACTGTGATGAGTTCCTGATTGATCTACTGAAGCCCAGTTAGAAATTCCAGATTGTACACCAATCAATTCATTCTCACTTCCCGCCTGAACACCATAAGCAATGTTACTGCTTCCTGTCTGGCTCTGAGTAGAAGAGTTTTTATCTCCAGTTTGAGCAAGGGAAGCATAGTTTCCGGATCCTTCCTGATACTGAATCGCTTCATTCTCATCCCCTGTCTGAGATGCTGCAGCCGTATTCCAATCACCACTTACTTGATATTGAGCGAGGCTGTTTTCGGCACCTAACTGAATACCTGATACAGTGTTTGAGTTTCCTTGCTGAACCTGATAAAGATCACTTCCCCATCCAGTTTGCGAAGCTGTAGCGAGATTGAAATCACCAACTTGAATCTGATCAATATCATTTCCATTATAATAATAAGGATCCGACACCCGGTCTTCTACCTGGGCAGCAGTAGCAATATTATTATTCCCGGACTGTACTTGATCAATCCATGTTCTGGCCCCGTCATGCTGGCTTGCTGTCATTTGATTCCCGTCACCATATTGAGTTTGGGTAATCTGTACATCATAAGTACCATTGTTTTGAGTGGCATGAGCAGAATTCCAGTCTCCAACCTGAGTTTGAACTACCCGGTTATCATAAGTAGGTCCCTGAATTGAAGTGGCACTGTTATGATCTCCTTGCTGATAAGCAGTGGTTTGACCAAAATAATAAGTCTGTCTTACCAGTACGCTGTTGCTGTTTCCAATTTGCGTAGATTGGTTTTCATGTTTACCAACGGCAATCTGACTGATGTCTGCGGTATTGTTGTCACCACTTTGGCTCACTGCATTGGTGTTGGCGAAAGGCGCTGTTTGTGAATAGGCAGTAGCTGCCATTAATACAGCACATGTACCTGAGATTAATTTTTTCATAATAATTTAAGAATTTTAGTTATATAATTAGTTTCCTTGTACTGCTAAGATGCTGTTTCCGTTTCCGGATTGAGTGCCTGTGTGAGTATGTCCGGATTGCTTTTGCGTAACAGTAGAAACATTCCAGTCTCCTGTTTGAGAACTGATAGAAGAATGTCCAGTACCAGATTGTGTATTGGTCAAAATATTGTGGTCACCAGACTGTGAGTAAACTGAACTGTGCATCGACCCTGTTTGACTTACAGAAGCCCAGTTCGAATCCCCATACTGACCGCCGGATATAATGTTCAGATCACCTGATTGTACTGCGTAAGCTGTGTTTCCGTCTCCCGACTGAGCCTGAATCGCTTTATTTCCATCTCCTAAAGTCTGTGACATGGATGCATAGTTACCATCGCCCACCTGAGACTGAGTTCCTTCATTCTCATCTCCCGACTGAGTTATTGAAGCAATATTCCAGTCACCTTCCTGATACTGCAAAGACATATTTTGAATACCATCTTGGGCAGCACTCATCGTGTTGTAGTCTCCTACTTGAACTTGGTCCAGATCATTACCCCATCCTGATTGAGTTGCAGCTGCTGAATTGTGATCTCCCATTTGGATCTGATCCACATCATTATTAGTAGCCCAGGTTGGTACAGAAGGTCCTACTGCAGTCTGAGAGGAGCTAGCAGTGTTGTTTGACCCAATCTGGATCTGGTCTGCATACATTCTAGCACCGGCTATCTGGTAAGCATGTGCGGTGTTACCATCACCATCCTGAACCTGAGTAATATATTCATCCCAGTTTTGATATTGTTCTGCAGTTGCCTTATTCCAGTCACCCACCTGAGATTGAATAACCTTGTTATTGCTTCCCCACGTGGTATGCCCCTGAAGAGATGTTGCCTGATTAAAATCTCCTTCCTGATAAGTTGTAGTTTTGTTCAAACCTGCACTCTGTCTTACCAAAACTGAGTTCTGATCCCCTACCTGTGTAGACTGATTGCTATGGTCGCCTACTCCGGTTTTCTGAAGAATATCGGCACTGTTATTGTCTCCTGTTTGAGCAACAGTGTTAACACTTCCTGCTTGAGCGAATGCGAAAGTCCCTAAAACGATCGCTGCTGCTGATGCGAGCTTTTTCATAATTATTAATTTTAAATTGTTAGTCCTGCAAATCTATGAGCCTATCCAACATCTCGAATCACTGAATATCAGCAAATTATAAATATCATCAAGAGCAGTTGCATTTATCACCAGATGCCGGACTTTAGTATATCATGGATATTTTGGAGAACATGTAACAAGATATGGGTAGAAAAAAACTAACCGTAATTGGGTAGATTTTATTTCAAGTGCTGCTACTATTCGTATTTTTAAAAAGTGAATTTTATTTTCTAACAAAGTGAATAATCGTTGCAACACGATTTTGAAGAGGCTGTTCTTTTACACCATTTTTAAATTTAAACACAAAAAAAACTGCTTTCCAAATGAAAAGCAGCCTGAGATTTCAACTAACTATTATTTTTTTCGATAAAATTAATGTCCTGCTGTGCCATCCACACCATGAGCATGGCCATGGGAAAGTTCTTCTTCAGTTGCAGGGCGTGTTACTACGACTTCTACATCAAAATTTAATGTCTTGCCCGCCATCGGGTGGTTCAGATCTACGGTTACTGCTTCTGTATTTACATCCATAACTACGGCGGTCAGCTGATTTCCATCCTGATCCTGTAGCGGCAAAATGGCACCAACTGGCGGCATACCGGATTCTTCAAACATTTCGGCAGGAAGTTGGGTAGTAGCATCTTCGCGTTTCTCTCCATATCCTTCTGCGGCGGAAAGTGTAAACGATTTCTTGTCTCCTGCTGCCATTCCCTGGATTTCTGTTTCAAATCTCGGAAGCATCATCCCCACTCCATACAAAAATGTAAGTGGATTTTCTTCCTCGGTCTTTTCAATGAAGGTGTGTTCTCCGTTTTCTTCAATGGCATTCAGCGTATAATGAAGCGCTACAACGTGATTTTTTTCTATTGTCATGATGATAAATTTAGCAAAGGGAATCGCCCTTTAGATTAAAATAGATTAACAAATACCGATTAGATATTAGCCGGACAAAGGTAATGTTTTAAGAATAAATTAGGTAAAGCAGGCCATTTTTGTTATTCAAAAATAATTTGAGGCTATGCCATTTTTATTTTAAAACCTTGATCAATTCATCCAAAATCTTTTCAATAAAAATATATTGATTCTCAACCAGCTTTTTTTCAGGATCGCCTTTTATTCGTTTTGAAAACATAATTTCCGAACTGCGGATGAGTGAAACGAATGCAAAACAATCTTCAATTCCCCGTTCCGGAACGGGCTGCGCATATCCCGTAATGGCCAAACCAAGTTCAGAATTAAACCGTTTCGAGACTTCCAAAGCCATTTTCTCAGAAATTTCCTTTGATACCGAATTGCAGTTTTCGGCATGAATAGGGTTGATATTGAGCTGTTTTGCTTTTTGTCCGGCATTATATGCAGTAATTCCGCCCTGAAAGAAGGCCATCGCATCCTCTGCCTGTGAAAA
>JADMKO010000154.1 GCA_015478785.1 Chryseobacterium sp.
GCGCAAATATATATAATTTGTAATCTTTCTAAATAACAAACTGTGTGTTTTTTTAAAAAATTAATGAACAACTCTTTTACTATTTTATTTTCTATTCACTTTTTTATATAAATTAGCAAAGAAAAAAACCAGCTTTTGTTGTGACATACACGAGTAAAAACTTTACACATGAGTGTTGCCCTTTCGATGATGGACCTGTTAAAATTTTCAATTTATAAACCTGCGCAAAATGACCAATACCCATTGCCTGAATTGTCACAAAGCATTAACTGACCGATATTGTTCAGGATGTGGGCAAAAAGCTGATACTTCCCGTATTACTTTCAGGAAATTCTTTTATCATGATTTGCTGCACGGCACTTTTCATATTGAAAAAGGGATGCTCTTTACTGCCAAAGAATCTTTGTTACACCCCGGCAGGGCCGCCTTAGATTACATAGCGGGAAAAAGAAAACGATACTATAACGTGTTTTTGCTTATTTTAATAATGATCGGGGTGATGATCTTTATTCGTCATGTGGATGGATTGTTCAACCCTCATAAAATAGTTGTACAGAACGTATTCCCAAACGAAGCGAGCGAGAAACTGAACCAAATTATTGCCCAAAAAACCTTTATTTTTCTCTTCGTTCCCTTCGCTGCCCTCAACAGTTTTTTATTATTCAGACGAAAAAACCTGTATCTGAGCGAGCACTTCATCGTTTCCGGAATGCTGCTGTTAGGTATTTTATTAATCGGCACCTTTACCAATCTTATCTTCCATCTACAGTTTATTATCGAACTGAATTTTTCGTTATTAAGCTGGCTGGCAACGTCCTTCATTTTACTTTATATCGGATATGGTTATTATACCACGTTCGGGAAAGATTATTCACTTCCGGGATTTCTCTACAGGATTGTCTTATTTTTCGGGCTCATCTGTGTAGAATTGGCTGCCCTCATCTTTCTTATTTTTGGTTTTTTAACTGACTGGAAATTCGGGACCCTGATGTTTGCGCCATTTGGTTAGGGAAAATGAATAAATAGTTTTCCAGAAACTTTAAACCAAGCTTGTAAATAAAAATATGCGAATCCTGCTTCATCTTAACCTTATCATTTATCTTTATAAATTCACATATAAAAACTTATGAATTTTCTTTTTGTGGAAGAGAACAAAAGGTGAAATTGTTTGAGAAGAATGGTAAAAGATTTTGGCGGAACTATTACATCATATCTTCATCGGGAACAAACTGGAAAAGAAATAGTGAAACTGAATAAAATCAATTCTGATGTTGCAAAAAAAATAATTCGCGAATTGAATGAAATACAAATTTACAATATCAAAGATGAAAATGATAAGATTGAGTGCGGTGATTATTACCTTGACGGTGATTATTTCTCTATTATCATTGAAAATAAAAGTTGCAAAATTAAGTTGGAAAAAGTATTTGATGAGATTTATCCTGAATCTGAATCAAAAATTGAGGAAAATGAATGTCGCAGAAAAGCACAGCTCGTTGCCACCATCATCGATAACGAATTAAATCTAAAGGGGATTTACTCCAAGCATTTTAAAAAATCAGGAAGAGGAACCTGCTATTAGACAGGCATTTCAAAGGTTTGCATAAATAGATGCTACTAATACCCAACTCTATTAAATACTATAACATTACTTTCGGAATACAGAACCGCCACCTCATTTTTTCTTTACTCCCTGAAAATCTTTAAGATAAAAAGGTTCGAAATACGCAACATTTTCAAAATCCTGAACTGCAAATTTATCGGCCGCTTTTCCGATAAGGTATTGTGCGGAAGGCAAAACTCCGGCATTGAAGGTTGCATCAGGCAGTTGTAATATCTCTTTCGCTTTCTGTGCTCCATCTCCTGCAAACAGCACTTTTTTATCGCTCAATTCCTGAAAGGAAGTTTCATCCAGTATTTTTGCTTCAGTTTCTGCCATCATTTGGCCACTTAGACCGTCATAGACGGCGCAATATACTTCCATTCTGCGTGCGTCGGCCATTGGAATCACCAAATCAAAACCTGTGGCTAAAAAAGGTGCCGCTAGGGTTTCTAATGAATTTACGGCAATAAGGGGAATATTCAGTCCATAACAAAAACCTTTGGCAGCAGAAGCGCCGATTCTGAGGCCTGTGTAGGATCCGGGACCCATTCCCAATGACACTGCGTCCAGTTCCTTCAGCGAAATTCCAGCTCCTTCCATTGCCCATTGTACAAACGTATGCAGCAACTCCGATTGCTTGTAATTTTCCGACGTTTCTTCACAAAGACTCAGCAATTTTTTACCTTCGGAAATGGCTACAGAACAATTTTTGGATGAGGTTTCAAGATGAAGAATTTTCATGCTGCAAAGGTGATGATTTTAAATTTATATTTCCAAAAAAACCGGTCGTTTGCAGGCCATCAGTTTGCATCGTAAGGTTCGAAAGCGTTTTCGATATGAATGATCTTCATGGCTCCTTGCTGTTGCGGCACTACGGAAACAATATCAAAACGCACTTCCTCAGTCCTGTCGTTGGCTTGCAAAAATTCGTCTGCAGCACTAATGAGCAAACGCATTTTTCTTTTATTCACCGCTTCCTGCGGTTCTATAAAAATAGCGTTCGTTCGGGCTTTTACCTCAACAATGATGATCATTCCGAGATGCTCCGCAATAATGTCGACTTCTGCTTTTTGCCAACGGAAATTCCGCGCGATTACAGTGTATCCTTTCTTCTGAAGAAATTCTACGGCCTTATCTTCTGCCTGTTTCCCTAATTCGTTATGCTCCGCCATCAGCGTTCCATTTGTATTGAACTTTCCTTTGAACCCACGATCAGCCGCATTTTCATTCCGATGATGAGCGGCAAATTGTGCTCAATATGTCCGTTGGGAAACTGAAAAACTACCGGAAAATGATAACTTTGAACTCTTTCCATAATCAGTTGATTGGCAAACGGATCAAAACTTTCCGTGTAATGTTGGTTGTCTGCTTCCTTGCCCATATTGGTCATTCCGCCCACAACTAAACCTTTAATCTTGTTGAAAACACCTGCCATTTCCAGGCTCATCAGCATCCGATCGAGGGCATAATACTGTTCTCCAATTTCTTCTATAAAGAGAATTTTATCCTGAAAATCAAAGGAATTTTCTGTTCCTAACAAGGCATAAATCAGTGCCAGATTTCCTCCTACCAAAATACCTTCCGTTTCTCCGATCCTATTGTAAGGATGATTTTGAATGGTATATTTTGGAATATTTCCTTTTAAAATATCAAATATATGCTGATAACTTTCCTCAGAAACTCCGAAAGAGGATGTTTTGATGGTTTGCCCTTGAATAGAGGGAATATTATTTTTCAGCAGACTACTCTGTATTACGGTATTATCAGAGTACCCGATATACCATTTCGGATTTTTTGAAACAAAAGACCAGTCCAGATGTTGCACCAGATGCTGGCAACCGTATCCACCCCGGGAAGCCCAGACTGCAGCAATTTCCGGATCATTCAAAGCCCAATTCAAGTCCGCAATGCGTTGTTGTTCAGTTCCGGAATACACAAAACCATGATCATATTTCCCATAAACGTGATTTCCCAACACAGGCTGATAACCGTGAGATTCAATCAGGGAAAGGGTAGAGGCGAGCTGGCTTTCTTCCACCGCACCTGCTGGTGAAACAACAGCGATTTTATCTCCTTTTCTTACATTTTGCGGGAACTTCATTGGTTTTGTTTTATTTGTTTTGCTTCCTGTTTTTCAGCGTGTTCTAGCTGTTTGTCGAAGCGGTTGTATTTTTTGATACTTTGCAGAAAAATAAAGATACTGAACACCACGAGAATCGCTCCGACGGCTTTCCGGATGCTGTTGGCCACTTTATACGTCAGTTTATCATGGAACATTTTGGCCAGATAAATTTTAATTAAATCAATAAGAAAATAGGTCAGAATAACAATGCTGATATAAAGGACAAATTGTGGTATTTCAGGATAATTTTTCCGCGCGGTAATGACGGTAACCAACCAAAAGAGCAACACGCCGATGTTGAGTAAATTGAGCAGAAAACCATTCAGAAATGTTTTCAGGTAATTTTGGCTGATGAGTCTTTTCTCTCCGGGAAGGTGCATTTTAGTTTTGGAAATGAACATAAAAATCCCATACACCAGAATGATGAGTGCTGTAATCCTATAGAATCCAGGATGTTGATCGATAAGATGGATGATATCCGCACTGGCATAATAAGCAGCGACAATACATAAAATATCTGCTGTAACCACGCCAAGATCCAATGCCAGAGCGCTTTTTGGTCCTCTTAAAAAGCTGGTTTCGATCAATAGAAAAAAAATAGGTCCGATAAATACCAAACTCAGCATGAATCCCAGTACGATGGCTGAGAAGATCAGTTCAAACATACGCTATTAATTATTCAAAAATAACATTATCATTTGAAAACCGGTAATTTTTGATCACTTTTAATCCTAATAATCCTTCTTCAAAGGTATATTCAATGATATTTTTGCCCCTCATTTTATCATAATCCACGAAGGTTCTTATAAAATAAAAATCTCCGTACGCATTGTTTTCCAAAAGGATAGTAGTAGAATTTCCATGAACAGGAACATTATCTGATGTGGTTCCGATTCTGCCCGAAGAGGTGTTGGAAAATCCGTAAGTTTCCGTTTGCGGATGATGAGAAAATGCGAAATTGAGGAAGAAGAATAAATGAAAGATCAGCGGAACGAGAAACCCGAAATAATCCGATTTCTCAAATAGAATTTCCCAGTTGGGCCGTATCCAGCGGTAGATGAACACTGAAAACAAAGCATAAATTCCTGCAATAATGATGAGCTGCCATACCGAAATCACGGTATTGAGAATGATGGTAAAAAAAATCAGCAGATTGGCAAGGATGATGATCACCCGAAACAGGTACCGGTACTGATAAAACATTTATTCCACAATTTTAAAATCCAACTGTTTCTGAATAAGATTGGCTTTCATCACTTTTATTTTCACCTGATCTCCTAATTGGTATTGATTTCCGGTTCTGGATCCGTACACTGCGTGGGTTTTTGCATCGTAATTATAGCTGTCGTCAACAAGGTCTCTCAGTTTGATAAGTCCTTCGGCTCCATTTTCAGGAATGGCTACCCAAAATCCGAATTCCGCAACACCAGAAATCACGCCTTCAAAAACTTCACCCAAATGTTTCTCCATGAATTTTACCTGCATGAATTTGATACTGTCGCGCTCGGCATCTGCGGCCAGGCGTTCCATAGCAGAACAATGTTTGGATTTTTCTTCAATTTCGGGTCGGTTCGGCGATTTTCCACCGTCAAGATAATGCTGCAACAAACGGTGCGCAATAAGGTCAGGATATCTTCGGATAGGAGAAGTAAAATGGGAATAATATTCGAATCCCAGACCATAATGTCCGATAGGATTGGTAGAATAAACGGCTTTGCTCATGGATCGCATTGCAAGTGTTTCGATCATATTTTCTTCCGGTTTTCCCTGAACTCCTTGCAGAAGCGCATTCATACTTTCCGCTACTTTTTTTGTATTGGCAAGGTTCATTTTATAACCGAAGGTGGAAACAAAATCACGGAGTGCTTCCAGTTTTGCAGGATCCGGATCGTCATGAATCCTGTAAATAAAGGTATTGTTGGTGTATTCTCCTTTTCGGGTCAGTGAAATATATTCAGAAACTTTTCTGTTCGCCAAAAGCATAAATTCCTCTATGAGGTGATTGGAATCTTTACTTACTTTAAAATAAACGCCAATAGGTTCGTGGTTTTCATCCAGATTAAAGCGGACTTCGTTTCTGTCGAACGTGATGGCTCCATTTTTTATTCTCTGTAAACGCATGATTTTTGCGAGCCTGTTCAGCGTCAAAATCTCATCGGCCAGATCACCGGTTTCTGATTCTATTCTTTCCTGCGCTTCTTCGTACGTGAATCTCCTGTCGGAATGGGTTACGGTTCTGCCGAACCACTCCTTATGAATCTGAGCTTCATCATCCATCTCAAAAACCGCTGAAAAAGTATATTTATCTTCATTCGGACGCAGCGAACAAACACCGTTGCTCAATACTTCCGGAAGCATAGGAACTACTCTGTCAACCAGATACACAGAAGTTGCACGCTGATAAGCCTCTTCATCAATTAACGAACCGGGAGTGACATAATGGGAGACGTCCGCGATATGAACCCCAATTTCCCAGTTTCCGTTACTGAGTTTCCGGATGGAAAGTGCATCATCAAAATCTTTGGCATCTTTTGGATCTATGGTGAAAGTGAGTACTTCCCGCATATCCCAGCGTTTTTTTACTTCATTATCATGAATTTCTCTATCGATGGTATCCGCTTCTTTTTCTACTTCTTCAGGAAAATGATAGGGGAGACCATATTCTGCTAGAATGGAATGAATCTCAGTTTCGTGTTCTCCGGGAGCGCCCAAAACCTGAATGATTTCGCCTTCCGGATTTTTGTCGCCTTTTCTCCAGCCCACCATCTTTACTACTACCTTATCTCCGGGATTGGCGCCATGAAAGTTTTCTTTTTTCACGAAAATATCAGTATGAATAATCTTCTTGTCAGCGACAACAAAGCCAAATTCTTTATGGGCAATGTAATCCAAAGTGCCTACAAAATCAGTTTTATTTCTCTCCAGAACCTGGACTACTGATCCTTCCAGTTTCTTTCCTTTAAAATTATAGGTGACGATCATTACTTTATCACCCTGCAAGGCATCTTTTACATTTTTGGAATGAATAAAAATGTCATCCTCTATCCCTTCTACATTCACATAGGCATTTCCGGACTGGTTAAAATCGATAATTCCTGTTAAAGTTCCTTGAATTTTAAGATTTAAAATATATTTTCCTTTGTCTGTTTCCTTAATTTTATCGTCGGCTACAAGCTGATGCAAAGCCTGAATAACCATTTCGCGCTGTCTGGGATTAACATAATCAATTCCATCAGCAATCTGTTTGTAGTTATAGATTTTGCTGGATTTCTCATTCATGAAAGCAATAACTTTCTTTCCGATTTCCTGCAATTTCTGATGGTTTTTCTGGCTGAAATATTTCGATTTTTTTGGCATAAATTCCTGGGTTATTTGTGTTAGCAGCTAATTTTATCCACTCTTTTCTGATGTCTGCCTCCTTCAAAATCTGTATTCAAAAATCTTTCCACAATTTCCAAAGCCAGTTCTTTGGCGATAAATCTTGCTGGAATGGCGATCATATTACAGTCGTTATGCTGTCTGGAAAGCATGGCTAATTCAGGCATCCAACATAACGCACACCGGATTCCTGTGTGTTTGTTGGCGCTTAGCTGTACTCCTTGTCCGCTTCCGCAAATCAAAATTCCTGCTTCATTTTCCCCATTTTCTACTGAGGAAGCTGCTGGATGTACAAAATCCGGATAATCTACACTGTCTGCAGAATGCGTTCCGTAATCGGTGATTTCATAAGAACCTTCCAGTTGTTTTTTCAGATATTCTTTGTATTCAAAGCCGGCATGATCGGCTGCTATTGCTATTTTTTTCATGTTCGTCAATCAGAGTTTCTACAAATTTAAGGTTTATGAACTGATAATCATTTTTATTAACAAGCTTATTTTCTGTTTAAACCCTTTTTCAGTCAGAAATTGTGTGTTCGAAGTACCTGTATTGTGGTTTTGCGAAAGTAATTCATCAACATTCCATGTGAATAGATGAGCGATTTCTATCAAACTGATGTGGATAAGTCGGACAAAGTTTTTCTTTCATTATTCAGCTAAAAAGTCGAATGCTTTTTTATTGTTGAAATTCTTTAGCATAGTTTTACTTATTTGTACTTGGAAATCGGGAAGTTCTCCATAGAGGTATATTCCGCAACATATTTTACAACAAGTTATTCATAATTGTTAATATCTCCTGTTAAATATTAACAGTTAGGTCTTTATAATGTTAACTAAATCTTAAAATAGTATCTTTTCATTGTTATTAAATCTGCTGAAAAACTTATCCATACTTTCCCGAACACTCAACAACAACATCACTCAATTCTTTTATTATTAATTAAAAAAATAGAATGAATGTTAATGACAGGTGGGGGATAAAATTGTTTCGCCAAAATTTTTTATCAGGTTTTTAATCTTAAATTTGTAGGTATATAATTTCACTATGAAAACTGTAAATGATTTTAATTTCAAAGACAAAAAAGCACTGGTAAGGGTTGATTTCAACGTGCCTCAAAGCGCAGATTTAAAAGTAACGGACAACACCAGGATTGTTGCCGCAAAGCCTACGATCGATAAAATACTTAACGATGGCGGATCTGTGATTTTAATGACCCATCTGGGAAGGCCTAAAGGTAAGAAAACGGAAGAGTTCTCACTAAAAAATCTGGTTAATGAAATTGAAAATGTTATGGGAAGGACAGTCCTGTTCTGTCACGATTGTATCGGAGAAGATGCCGAGAATATGACAAAGGACCTGAAGCCCGGTGAAATACTGCTTTTGGAAAATCTTCGATTTTATGATGAGGAAGAAAAAGGAGATTTAACTTTCGCTGAAAATCTGTCGAAATATGCTGACGCTTATGTGAATGACGCTTTCGGAACAGCGCACAGAGCACACGCTTCTACCGCGATTATTGCTCAGTATTTTCCTGAAACTAAATTTTTCGGTTTACTGATGGCAAAAGAACTTGAAGCTATTGATAAAGTACTTAAGAATGGAGAAAAACCTGTGACAGCGATAATTGGAGGTTCTAAAGTTTCTTCTAAAATTACCATCATAGAGAACATGCTCCCCGCGATTGACCATTTAATCATCGGCGGTGGAATGGCATTTACGTTTATTAAAGCATTGGGTGGAAATATAGGAAATTCCTTGGTAGAAGTTGATAAGATGAACCTTGCCCTTGAAATTATTGCGAAAGCCAAATCGATGAACGTAAGAATCTGCCTTCCTGTGGACGTTATTGCCGCAGATGAATTTAATAATGATGCCGAACGCAAAGAATTGGATGCTTACCAAATTCCTGAAAACTGGATGGGGCTGGATGTAGGTCCAAGAACCCGAAAACTTTTTCATGATATTATTATGAATTCACGGACGATATTATGGAATGGTCCGGTAGGTGTTTTTGAAATGCCGAATTTTGCCGCAGGAACGATCCGTTTAGGTGATAGTATTGCAGAAGCAACCCGACTAGGTGCTTTTTCTTTAGTAGGAGGTGGCGATAGTGTAGCTTTTGTGAAGCAGAACGGATATGAATCTAAAGTTTCTTATGTTTCGACCGGCGGTGGTGCCATGTTGGAAAGTCTGGAAGGAAAAGAACTTCCTGGCATCGCCGCCATAAACGATTAATATAACAAGTATTAATATACAAATAAAAGTTACCGCGCTGGTAACTTTTATTATTTTTAAGACTAATGATCAAAAAATTAGCTTTCAGAAACCGGGCAAATTTGAAAGATCTATCTTTTTTCGATAATGTATATCAAACTCGAAAATTCGCCGGTTTTTGATGCTTTAAAATTAGAAATTGCTCCGATAAATACTCCTTTTAAGAAAAAGAAGGGATTTTTTTTATATTTTTCACTCAAAATCGAAATATAGAAAGCATCCAGAAAAAGAGGTTTTACTTTCTTTAGTTTCCACTCACGATTATTAAAAATATGTTCTATTCCTTTTTTTGAAAAATGATACAGATGTCTTGGTACATCGTACGCTGCCCAAAATTCTTTATAGTATTTAGCATCGTAAGATGCAAAGTTTGGAACTGCGATGATCAGTTTACCATTTTCTTTCAGCTTTTGATGAAATGTTTTTAAAACAGTTTCATGATCTTCTATATGTTCCAGTACGTGCCACAACGTAATGACATCTAAAGAATTGTTCTCCATAGAATTAATATCATCGATAATCTGAGCTTTGTCTGTTTTTCCTGTAGCAGCGGAGCGGGCAGCAGCATTAGGTTCGTACCCAAACGTTGTAAAATCCTCTTCTATATATTTCACAAATTCACCGGCACCGCAGCCGTAATCCAGCACGGCCGCATGACGGAATGTTTCCGCGGCCACCGTATTTCTTTTGTAATTTAAATTAAAAGATTGCGCAAACTTATATATTTTATCTTTGAAACTGTTGCTGTCCTGATGATGGGAGATATATTGGTCAGATTCATAATATTTCTCAATATTCGCTGGAACTGGAGTGGTTTTCAAAATTCCGGGAACTGAAGTTTCTATGAGCATAAATTCCTCCTGCGTTAAAAATAAATCTTTAATTTTCATTTGAATATTTAATAATGTTTCACGTGAAACTATTACTACTTATCTCCCCAGATAGATTAAAAGAACATTGATATCTGCAGGAGAAACACCACTGATTCGGGAAGCCTGGGCAATGGTTTTAGGTTTTACCGCATCCATTTTTATTTTCGCTTCCGCAGAAAGTGATGCAATTTTGGTAAAGTCGAAATCTTCAGGAATTTTGATATTTTCCATACGGTGAAGTTTGGATACATTTTCCCTTTCCTTATCAATATATCCTTTGTATTTGATGTTAATTTCTGCCTGTTCACGAACTTCGGTAGTATAATTTTTTGATTTATTTTCAATAAAATCTATACGATCCAGTGTATTCAAATTAATGTTCGGGCGCGTAAGAATCTGTGCAGCTTTATATGCCTGATCTACAGGGCTGCTTTCCATTTCCTGTAGAATAGGGTTGATGATGCCGGGTTTCAGCGAAGTTTCTCTGAGAAATGTTTCCAACTCCTTTGATTTGAATATTTTTTCTTCTGTTTTTCTTAACCGTTCTTCTGTTGCGAGGCCTATTTTATACGATTTTTCTGTCAGTCTAATGTCCGCATTATCCTGTCTTAAAAGCAGTCGGTATTCCGCTCTGGAAGTAAACATCCGGTAAGGTTCGTCGGTACCTTTGGTTATCAGATCGTCGACAAGCACACCAATGTAGGCTTCATCTCTGTTCAGAATGAATTCCTCTTTTTCGTGAACTTTATTGTGTGCATTAATACCGGCAATTAATCCCTGTCCTGCAGCTTCCTCGTAACCGGTAGTACCGTTAATTTGCCCTGCAAAATACAGGTTTTCAATCAGTTTTGTTTCCAGCGAATGCTGTAGTTGGGTAGGAGGGAAATAGTCATATTCTATTGCATAACCAGGCCTGAATACTTTCACATTCTTGAAGCCCGGTATTTCTCTTAAAGCCCGTAGCTGCACATCTTCAGGAAGTGAAGAACTGAATCCGTTAACATAGACTTCCACCGTTTTCCAGCCTTCAGGTTCTACAAATAACTGATGTCTATTGCGTTCCGCAAATCTGTTGATCTTATCTTCGATACTTGGACAATACCGGGGTCCAAGACTTTGTATTGTCCCATTAAACATAGGGCTTCTGTCGAATCCTTCCCGCAAAATATCATGGACTTTTTCATTTGTATAAACGATATGACAGCTGCGTTGTTCTTTCAGTAAAGGCGTATCCAGAAACGAGAATTTTCCCGGATTTTCGTCTCCTTTTTGTTCCTCCATCTGTGAATAATCCAGTGTTCTCCCGTCAATTCTAGGTGGTGTTCCGGTTTTCATTCTTCCTGCTTCGAAACCCAGAGAAGTGAGTTGTTCTGTAATTCCAAAAGAGCGTGGTTCGCCCATTCTTCCGCCGCCTAACTGTTTGTCTCCCACGTGAATTAATCCGTTGAGGAAAGTACCGTTGGTCAAAATAACCGATTTGGCTTTTATTTCAATTCCCAGAGAGGTGATAACCCCTTTGACGGTGTGATTTTCAACAATGAGGGTTTTAACCATATCCTGAAAAAAGTCAAGATTTGGTGTATTTTCCAGAGCTAATCTCCATTCTTCGGCGAAAAGCATTCTGTCATTTTGAGTGCGGGGTGACCACATTGCCGGGCCTTTTGAAAGGTTGAGCATTTTAAACTGGATTGCAGATTTATCGGCAATGATACCGGAGTATCCACCCATGGCATCTATTTCCCTAACAATTTGTCCCTTTGCAATACCGCCCATGGCAGGATTACAGCTCATTTGTCCGATGGTTTGCATATTCATGGTCACCAGAAGAGTTTTGGAGCCTAAATTGGCTGCGGCAGCAGCAGCTTCGCAACCAGCATGTCCGCCTCCAACAACGATTACATCATATATTTCGCTAATCATTCATTTGAATTTAAAGTAAAATGTTTCACGTGAAACATTTTA
>JADMKO010000155.1 GCA_015478785.1 Chryseobacterium sp.
CGTGGGTATCCCAGCCTGCTTTTCTGAATACTTTTTTACCGTTCTGGGTTTGAAAACGACAGAAAATATCTTTAATCGCTCTTGCCATCACATGATGAATTCCCGGCATTCCGTTGGCAGAAGGCGGGCCTTCATAAAACACGAATTCCGGCTTTCCTTCGCGGATTTCAACCGATTTCCTGAATATATCGTTTTCGTTCCAGAATTTGGAAACACCGTCTGCTACGGCGGTGAGGTCAAGGTTTTTGTATTCGTTAAACTTCTTCAT
Source organism: Chryseobacterium sp. (assembly GCA_015478785.1). Taxonomy (GTDB): domain Bacteria; phylum Bacteroidota; class Bacteroidia; order Flavobacteriales; family Weeksellaceae; genus Chryseobacterium_A. The sequence continues at coordinate 269 of JADMKO010000155.1, forward strand.
TTTCAAACTGTTCTGTTGCAAAATTTAAGAGTGCGAATATAAGAAATTCTATGCTATTATAAGAGCGATCGACAAAGCATTTTTTGTATGATAAATCAAGTTTTATTCTCTCTTAATATGAAGTAAAATAAATAAGTTCGAAAAGCCAGAATTCCCACTTTAAAAAAAACTTATACTTTTGCAAAAAATTCAGGATGTCCAAAAACCTCGTTATTGTCGAATCGCCGGCAAAAGCCAAAACCATACAAAAGTATCTCGGAAAGGATTTTGAAGTGAAATCCAGCTTCGGCCATATCCGGGATCTGCCAAAGAAAGGAATGGGAATAGATCTCACCACTTTTACGCCCGATTATGAAGTATCTCCCGATAAAAAGAAAATTGTTTCCGAGCTGAAAGAAGCCGTGAAAAAAGCAGAAACCGTTTGGTTAGCTTCCGATGAAGACCGTGAAGGAGAAGCTATTGCGTGGCATCTCGCCCAGGAATTGAAATTGGATGAAAACAATGCGAAAAGAATCGTTTTTCATGAAATTACCAAAAATGCCATTCTGAAAGCGATAGAAAATCCGAGAAAGATTGACCAGAATTTGGTGAATGCCCAGCAAGCGAGAAGAGTGCTGGACAGGATTGTAGGTTTTGAAATGTCGCCGGTGCTTTGGAAAAAAGTAAAAACCGGACTTTCGGCAGGAAGAGTGCAGTCTGTAGCAGTACGCCTTGTAGTAGAAAGAGAATTGGAAATCAGAAATTTCAAGCCAGTTTCTGCATTCAAGATTGAAGGGATTTTCCTGAATGAAGGACAACAGGAAATTGCTGCCAAATTAAAAGGCGATTTCAAAAAAGAGGAAGAAGCCGAGAATTTTTTAACTCAGGCAAAAGACACCGCATTCAAAGTTCTGAATGTTGAAACAAAACCCGGAACCCGTTCTGCATCAGCACCTTTTATAACATCTACGCTTCAGCAGGAAGCATCGTCCAGATTAGGTTATAATGTCACCACAACAATGCGTTTGGCACAACGATTATACGAAGAAGGATTCATAACTTATATGAGAACAGATTCCGTAAATCTCTCTCAGGAAGCGATCAACGGAGCGAAGTCTCAGATTATCTCAGAGTTTGGCGAAGCGTATTCTAATCCGAGAAATTATACCACAAAATCTGCTTCCGCACAAGAAGCGCACGAAGCGATACGGCCGACAGATTTCTCCGTGAAATCTATTGGGGATGCTCAGTTGAATAAGCTTTATCAACTCATTTACAGAAGAACGCTCGCTTCGCAGATGAGCAATGCCAAGATCGAAAGAACCGTAATTCAGATTGGAAATTCAAAACTTCAGTATCAGTTTGAAGCTCAGGGAGAAGTGATTATTTTTGAAGGTTTCCTGAAAGCGTATGGAATTATTAAAAACGAAGAAGAGGACGATGAAGACAACGAAAAAATCCTCCCGAAAGTAAAAGTTGGAGAATTATTAGAATATAAAAAAATTGAGGCTACCGAGAAATTCACAAGGCCTGCGGCACGTTACACGGAAGCCGGACTGGTAAAAAAACTGGAAGAACTGGGTATCGGAAGGCCGTCAACGTACGCGCCAACTATTCAGACCATTCAGAATAGAGAATATGTAGATAAACGGGAAATTTTGCCTCAGGAGAGGGAAATCGTAAAAATGACTCTTACAAAAGAGCTTAAAAAACAAGTTATTACAGAGAAATTCGGTGGCGATAAAAATAAATTTGTCCCTACCGACATTGGTGAAGTTGTGAATGAATTTCTGACGAATAATTTCGCCGAGATTTTAGATTATGGTTTTACAGCAAAAGTAGAACAGAACTTCGACGATATTGCCAATGGAGCCGAAAAATGGAAAGAAGTTTTGGGTGAATTTTACAAAGAATTTCATCCCAAAATAGAAGATGTAGAGGAAAATGCAGACCGTGCTACAGGAGAACGATTGCTGGGGAAAGACCCGAAATCAGGAAAAAATATTTATGCAAGAATGGGGCGCTATGGTGCCATGATTCAAATCGGGGAAAGTGATGATGAGGTGAAACCAACTTTCGCAAGCTTGATGGCAACACAAAACATCGCCACCATTACTTTGGAAGAAGCTTTGGAACTGTTTAAGCTGCCTTTTGAGCTTCAGGATTTTGAAGGCAAACCGGTTTCCGTTGCGGTCGGAAGATTTGGCCCGTATATAAAATGGGGCGAAACGTATATCAGCCTTCCGAAATTTGAAGATCCTTTGTCTGTAAATCAGGATCGTGCCGAAGAACTCATAAAAGAAAAACAACTTGCCGACGCGCCAGTTGCCCATTTTAAAGGAGAGCCGGTTACAAAAGGAAAAGGAAGATTCGGGCCGTTCATCAAATACAAAGATATGTTTGTGAATGTTCCTAAAAAATATGATTTTGATAATCTTTCTCAAAATGACATTCACGAGTTGATAGAAGCAAAACTGGAAAAAGAAGCGAACCGTTATATACAACAGTGGGAAAAGGAGAAGATTTCTATTGAGAACGGACGTTGGGGCCCTTTTATTAAATTTGGGAAAACAAATTTTAAAATTCCAAAAACCAAAGACGACGAGAAATATACCGCTGAGGATTTAGCAGAAGTGACTCTGGAAGAAGTGAAAAAATGGATCACAGCACAGGATAAGACTGCCTTTGCAGAAAAGAAAAAACCTGCGGCCAAAAAAGCAACTCCAAAGAAAACTGAGGTTCCAAAGAAAACTGTGGCTCCAAAAAAAGCTCCAAAAAAATCGGATAAATAATATTGAAAACAATTTTCGGGAAGGTTCTGTGAAAGGCGAAGTAAATTTTGCTATTTTTGTTGAATTACAATCCTGATCAATTCATGAACTACGAAGATTTCATTATTCCCCCGAAATATATCAAGACCGAAAAATGGCAGTTCGGCAGTCAGTTGAAAGACGAATTGCCTGAAGCCGGAATTGCGTTGCTTTGGGTATCGGATTATCGTGGAGCTGGAGAATCCGCTGAAATGCTGGATTTTACTCCGGTAAGACGGCAGCTTTATCAACTTTCAGGGTTGGATTTCGAAGTGCCGGTTCATGATTTCGGAGATTTGATTTCGGGAAAAACGAGAGAGGATACCAGCTATATTCTTCAGGAAATACTATCTTCCTGTCATTATAAAAAGACAATTCCTGTTGTGATCGGTGGAAGCAATGATCTCTCTTTTTCTGTTTATTCTGCGCTGAATTTTCATCATAAAAACATCAGCTATACGCAGATTTCAGATCGAATTTCGCTGGATGCGGAAGGTGCAGAAATCACGGAAAATAACTTTCTAAGCAAAATATTTTCATCAAAGAATTTTTCAATTAATAAATATCATCACCTTGGTTATCAGAAACATCTGAATGAATCTGACACCATAAAAATGATGAATGAAGTGGATTTCGATGTGATGAGACTAGCGGAAATGATGAACCGGCCGGACAAAGCAGAACCCTTTTTCCGTGCTACAGATATGGTGACGGTAAATTGTGATGCCGTGGAAAGTATGAGCGATTGTTTTTCAATCCATCCGCAGGTAAACGGACTGAACCGAAGAGAAATATGTGCCATTATGAAAGAAATCGGGCTGGGCAGAAATTTAAAATCTATCGGGATTTTCAACGTGGTTGCCGATTCCGGAAATATATTGAATGAGCAACTTATGGCACAGATGATCTGGTATTTAATAGAAGGCATTAACATTCGGAAAAGCCATCCTGAAGAAAGAGAATTTGAAACTTTTTGGGTGTTAATTGATGACTCACAATACGCTTTCAGGCGAGATATTTTCAGCAATCTGTGGTATTTCGGGAATAGTGAAAGTATTGAGGAATGGCTGTCGTGCACAATAGATGACTACGAAAACGCAAAACGGGGTATTTTAAGTTCCCGGCTGTTGAAGTTTTTACATTAATATCTCTCGAAATGCGTTTTTCGTGAGCGAATTGGAAAAGGTTACTGCTGATTAAAAGCCTTGTAACCCTATAAAATTTAGAATAAAATAAAGATTTTGACGTTTAGTTTTTAAAAATTATATTTTTTTTGTCTATATTTAACTTATCATTAAGAATTTTGGAAATATAAAAATGTTTTATATTTGCACAAATAAAATTTTTTAAAGTAACCATAAACCCGTATTCTTCCATGAATAAAAAATTATTATTTAGCATACTAGCTCTTGTATTGACAATTGCAGATATGGATGCACAAAGGCATGAGTTAGGTGTGCGAGTAGGCCACAGCAACCTTGTAGGTGATATTGGCCGTACCAATTATATTCTGCAAATGCCGTTCAGAGATGTTTCCACGTTTGGTTTGCCCGTATACGGAGGTTTGCTTTACAGAATGAATTTTAATCCACATCAGACTTTGCGTTTCGATTTGGGGTATAATCATATTCAGTTTGCTGATGCAGCAGCGAAGGAAGAATACCGCTATAATAGAAAAATGTGGGGAACGAATGATATTTACGAAGCCAGTGCGATTTTTGAATATAATTTTTTCCCCGTCAATAATGAACAACAAAGAGGAATGATCAGCCCTTATATTTTTGCCGGTGTAGGAGCGATGATGCATGATGTGACGCAGGCAACCATGTCTCATGACTTCAGACGAGATGTGAACGGTGTTGCTCAGGCTCCTGTAAACGAACTGGATTTTAATTCGACCATAGAATACGATTCCGGGAAGAAAGTTACTGGATATGTTCCTTTCGGTGTTGGTTTGAAATATAAATTTAATTTCAACTGGGCTATTTCAGCAGAAGTAATGTTCAGACCTACCCTTAGTGAGCAATTAGATTACAGCATGCTAAAGGAAAAAGATCTTAAATCCACTTTTAATGCAGATATTCTTTCTCCCAATACCAATACTTCACTCTTGCAAACCGGTTACTATTATGCAGTAGCGCAGGAAAGAGAACGGGATTTTCTATACAGAAGAAAGGTGGGAGATCCTAATTCCAAAGACTGGATCAACAGTGTTACTCTGGCAGTAACCTACTCATTCGGAAGACCGCCGTGTTATTGTGATTAATATGTCATCAGTAAAAGAAAAAATCAATTTACAAAATATCCCGAAACATGTGGCTATCATTATGGATGGCAACGGAAGATGGGCAAAATCACGCGGAGAAGAGAGGACTTTTGGGCACAAGAATGCGATCAATTCAGTCAGAAATGCAATTAATGCCTGTAATGAAGTCAACATTCCTTATTTAACGCTATATACTTTTTCCTCAGAAAACTGGAGCCGGCCTCACGACGAAGTGGATACATTGATGAATCTACTTTCTGAAACCCTGCTTTTGGAAGCCGAGGAAATTTTCACCAAAGGCCTGAGGTTACATGTCATCGGAGAGGTGGATAAACTCCCTGCGTTGGTGAAAGACCAGCTGATGAATGTGGTGGAACTTACTAAAGACAACGCAAAAGGAAATCTTATTCTGGCATTAAGTTATGGTTCGCAACGGGAAATTCTGCAGGCTGTAAAACAAATCAGTGAAAAAGTGAAGAAGGGAGACCTTCAGACAGAAGATATCAATGAACGCATTTTTGAAGAACATCTGTTTACTAAAAATTTTCCTCCAGTAGATTTAATGATCCGAACCAGCGGTGAAGTGCGCGTAAGCAACTTCATGCTGTGGCAGATTGCTTATGCAGAACTACAATTTCTTGATATTTTGTGGCCAGATTTTACAAAGGATACTTTCTTCCAGTGTATTGTAGATTATCAAAATAAAGAAAGAAGATACGGCAAAACCAGTGAGCAACTGGAAATAAATAAATAAAGTTATTATACTATACAATGAAGCTTAGATTCATCCCTATCATTATGTTTGTTGCCTCGGCACATTTTTACGGTCAGGTAACACCACAGGGAAATACTCAGGATAATAATCCTGTATATACTGAAAACCAGACAGGTACTTATAAATTAAAAGACATCGTCATCGATGGTGTCAAGAAATATTCACCTGCGCAGATTCTCAGATTCACAGGCCTCAACAAAGGTGAAACTGTGGATATTCCTGGGCAAAAGATCAGCTCTGCGATTAGAAAACTGTGGGAACAGAACGCTTTTTCGGAAGTGGAAGTGTATGTGGAAAGTATTGAAGGAGAAAATGTAGTCCTGAAGTTTCATCTCGAAGATCTCAAAGAACTGGGTGAAGTGAAATTCACAGGAAAAGGAATCGGGAAATCTAAAAATGAGAAACTGGCAAAGGATAACAACCTGAAACCAGGAGTGAAAATTACTCAGAATCTTGTTTCTACTCTTAAAACCAATGTCCCGAAAGAATATGTCAGCAAAGGTTTTGCAGATGCCAAAATTACCATTCAGGATAAAATAAATGCGAGCGATCCCAATCTGGTAGACTGGACTATTGAAGTAGAAAAAGGGAAAAGAATTAAAATCGACCGCATCGAATTTGAAGGAAATGAAACCATTTCGGATGCTAAACTGAAAAAGAAAGCCTTCAAAAATACGAAACAGAAAAGATTCGGAATTGGTGGTATTTTCAAGCCATCGAAATTTGTTCGTGAAAAATACGAAGAAGATAAGCACAATCTGGTTAATTATTATAATTCCTTAGGATACCGTGATGCCAGAATTATTTCAGATTCAGTTTGGAGAAATCAGAATAGAAATTTTGAGATCAATGTAAAACTGAATGAGGGTAAAAAATATTACATTGGTGATATCACTTTTACAGGAAATACAGCGTTTTCAACAGATTATCTGGAGCGGGTTTTAGGATATAAAACCGGAGACATTTATGATGCTGTAGGTTTTAATAAAAAAGTGGGCGAAGATGGCGGAAAAGATGATGACAGCGATATTAAATCGATGTACATGAATAGCGGCTATCTTTTTTCAAATGTAACTCCGGTGGAAAAATCCGTAAATGGAGATTCCATCAATCTTGAAATTAGAATTGCTGAAGGAGAAAAAGCAGCTTGGAATCGCGTCAGTTGGAGCGGAAATACCACAACACACGACCATGTTGTATTGCGTTCCCTTCGTACACGTCCGGGAAGTTTATTTGCAAAAGCGGATATCAGAAGAACTTATTTTGATTTAGCTTCGATGCAGTTCTTTGATCCGCAGGCTATTAAATATGATATTCAACCCAATCAGCAGGACAATACCGTTGATGTTCACTGGTCTTTAGTAGAGAAGGGATCTTCACAGGTTCAGCTTCAGGCAGGATACGGTGGCGATACTTTTATTGGAACACTGGGATTGACCTTTAATAACTTTTCATTGAAAAACTTCCTGAAGCTCAAAGGTTTCAGGCCGATTCCGCAGGGTGACGGACAAACGCTGTCGCTTCAGGCTCAGGCAGGATATTATTTCCAGAATTACGGAGTTTCCTTTATGGAACCATGGCTTTTCGGAACTAAACCTACCGCACTTTCTGTAGGAATTAATCAGTCACTTGTTAATTATTCAGACCAGTTTGGAGGTTCTCAGAAACTAAATATTTTTTCAGCAAATGTAGGTTTGAACAGACTTTTGAAATGGCCGGACGATTATTTCTCCCTCTACACGGGACTTCAGTATCAGAGTTATAATTTCAACAACTATCCTTTCCAGTTTGGAGAAGTTACAGAATACAACGGAAATGCACAAAACTTCAACATCAATGTTGGTTTGAGCAGAAACTCCGCAGGTCTAGATCCGATTTTCCCTACCCAGGGATCCAACGTGGAAGCGTCGGTGAAATTTACACCGCCTTATTCATTGTTTAGTAATAAAGATTATTCCACCATGACTCCTGTTCAGAAATACAAACTGATGGAGTTTTATAAAGTAAAATTCAAAGCGGATGCCTATAATGAAGTTATCGGGAAACTGGTGATGCGTACTACCGCAGAAATGGGCTTCATGGACGGATATAATAAGGAATTAGGCGCACCGCCTTTTGAAAGATTTTATGTAGGCGGTACCGGACTTTTCGGAGGAAGATTTGACGGAAGAGAGCTTATTCCGCTGCGTGGATATGAAAATGCTTCCACCAACGGAGGAACAAGAACCGACGTTACCCAGTTGGGAGGAGGTACTATTTACAACCGTTTTTCGTTAGAACTAAGATATCCGATCTCTATGAACCAAACCGCCAAAGTATATGCGCTTACTTTTCTGGAAGGAGGGAATGTCTGGAACAAATGGGGAGATTTCAACCCATTTCAGCTGAAAAGGTCCGCCGGTGTAGGGATCAGAGTATATATGGGAGCGTTCGGATTAATAGGGTTTGATTTTGCTTATGGTTTTGATAAGCCATTATTCAGTTCAGAACCTTCGGGTTGGAGAACGCACTTCCTGATGAACCAAACTTTGTAAATTTGACAATGAAAAACTTTAAAATAATTTTATTATTTGCGCTTCTTTTCACCTATGCTTCCGTACAAGCACAGAAGATTGGAGTGGTGGATACAGATTATATCCTGAACAGGCTGCCACAATATAAGGAAGCCGAAAACAGGTTGAACGCACAAATTGCAACCTGGCAAACGGAAATTCAGAATTTACAGTCTGAGTATGAAAGAAAAAAATCTGCTTTTGATAACGAAAGAGTACTGTTGGTAGGCGAACAACTGAAGCAACGGGAAAAAGAGGTTATGGATCTTGATAAAAATATCAAGACAACTCTCAGCCTTCGTTTCGGAACAAATGGTGAGATCGCCAAGCTGAGAGCGAATCTCACACAACCTTTTCAGGATCAGATTTGGGATGCGATAAAGACGATTTCTGAGAAAAACGGATTGGGCATAGTTCTTGATAAAAGCAACAACATTAGCGTAATATTTCTTCAGAAAAGATATGATTATACCGACAAGGTTCTGGATTTTCTTACAAAAGGTACAACTGGCAAAAGTTCATCAAAAAAATAGTTTAACTTTGCACCCATATTACAATCAAACGAAAACAAATTAATTATTTAACCTAAATTATGAAAAAAATAAGTGTATTATTTGCTGTGGTAATGATGCTGATGACAGCAGGCGTAGCAAATGCTCAGAAAATTGCAGCTTTGAATTATGAGGAAATTCTTTCCTTGATGCCTGAAACTAAAAAAGTAACTACAGATCTTGATACTTTTAGCAAAACGAAAGAAGCTGAGCTTAAAAAATTAGGCGATACTTTCCAAGCAGATATCCAAAAATATCAGGCTGAAGGTGCAAAACTAACTGAAGCACAAAGAACTGCAAAAGAAACTGAACTGCAGAAAACACAGACCAATTTACAACAAATGGCTACAACGGCACAACAGGATCTTATGAAAAGAAGAGAAACACTTCTGAAGCCTGTACTTGATAAGTTGAACAACGCTATCGAAAAGGCTGCAAAAGCTAACGGTTGGGATTTTATCATTGATGCCAGCGCACTCATCTACAGAGGTGGTACTGATGCTACTCCTGCAGTGAAAAAAGAATTGGGAATTTAATTTTAAAAATAACTGAAAATACGGCCATCTCTGTTTAGGGATGGTTTTTCTATTTTTGCATCATGGAAAAAGAAATTTCAACAATTGTCAAAATCCGTTTTAATGATTGCGATCCGATAGGACATCTCAATAATGTAAAGTATTTGGAATATATGCTGAATGCGAGAGAAGATCACGTAGAAAATTTTTACGGTTTTACTTATGAAGATTACACTCAACAAACCGGCTGTACATGGATTACGATACAGAACGAAATTGCATATCTGAAAGAAGTCCGGTACAACTCAAAGGTTCAAATCAGCAGTAAAACAGTCGATGTGGGTGATAGACTGTCAAAAATAGAAATTCTTATGAAAAGTGAAGATGGGAAAACCATCCACGCAGTACTTTGGATTACTATAATCTATTTCAACCTGAAAACAAGAAAATCTGAAGTACAGCCTGAAGAGATCAAGAAAAAATTCCGGGAATATGGAGTTGAAATTGAGCAGAAAGATTTTCAAAGCAGGGTTTCTTATTTCAGAAAGCACAACAAAACAGCATAATTTAACATGAAAAAAAGAATACTCATTACAGGAGGAAACGGCCAATTGGGAAACTGTTTAAAAAAAATAGCACTCGATTATGAACTGAATTATGATTTCTGTTTTACAGATTCGTCCGATTTGGATATTACAGACGAAGCCGCAGTTTTTGATTTTTTTGAAGAATATAAACCTCATTATTGCATCAATGCGGCAGCATATACCGCAGTTGATTTGGCTGAAAAAGAGGAAGAAATTGCTTTTTCCGTCAATGCAGATGCTGTGGCTATTCTCTCGGAAGCTTCCAAAAAATTCAAGACAACTTTCATTCATGTTTCTACCGATTATGTTTTTGATGGGGAAACAGAAATTTCGTATTCAGAAGACGATTTCACCCAGCCTTCCGGAGTGTATGGAGCTTCTAAGCTGAAAGGAGAAAAGTTGGCCATTGAATTAAATCCTGAAAGTATCATCGTGCGAACTTCCTGGCTTTATTCAGAGTTTAATAAAAATTTCGTGAAAACCATGCTGAATCTTTTCAGTCAAAAAGAAGAGTTGAGTGTGGTTGCTGATCAGTTCGGGCAACCTACAAATGCTAATGACCTTGCTGAAGCACTGATGAAAATTATATCTAATGAGAATAAAACGTATGGCATTTTTCATTTTTCAAATTATCCCGAAACTACATGGTATGAATTTGCTTCGAAAATTGCTGAATTTTCCAAAAGCAAAGTGAAAATAAATCCTATTTCTACAGATCAATTTCCTACAGCAGCCAAAAGACCGAGAAGAAGTACCATGGATTTGAGTAAAATAGAGGAAAAATATAATATGGAAATCAAACATTGGGAACACAGTCTGGAAGAATGTATCGGAATCTTAAACAACTCGAAATGAAGAATTTTATAATCATTCTTTTTGTTGGCTTGATGAATTTTGCTGCTGCTCAGAATGTCATTCTTTCCAAAGTAGCGAAAGTTCATGATAATAAAGACAAGATCTTTTATAGAATAAATCCGCAACAACCGGAAGCAGAATATTTGGGCGACGTAGAAGTGCAGGGATTTTCAGAAGATGATGCGGAAATATTTTCACGTGTATATTCTAAAGCGAAAGAAATTGGAGCCAATGCATTTGTTTATGCTCCCGTTCAGGCAATAGAAGGCGGTTTTCTTCCTTTCGATCCTTGGAATTATAAATTAGCACTGTATTATTTACCTCCTCATTTATTTCCTGAAGAAAATAATATGTTGTATTTATTTGCACCGTTCAATAAAAAACAAAAGATGACGCTGAATGAAAAGAATATCACTTTGCAGCCCAGAACTTTTACGAAACAGGTTTTGCAACCAGGAAATATCTATACAATTTCTACAGGAAAACTCTTGGGATCTTCGGCTAAATTTTCTGCACAGGATTCTCAGCCAGCACAATATATCCAAATTTTGTCTTTTCGTATCGGGTCAAACCCCTCAGAAAATCCCGGAATCAATATCAAAACGGGCGATATTCAACTGTTAGAGAAATCCTACGCCCAATTTCTTACAGTAATTTATAAAGAATTTTAATTTTATAAGTGACGTTTAAGATAGATTGTCTTTAAAACATGGATGGGCAGAAAAAAAAGCATTCTCATTTTCAAACAATTACTTAATTAGTGTAAAAATAATGCAGTCATCATTTGGATCAATAGAAAAACTGCGTATCTTTGCAATCCCAAAACGAGAGAATGTTTATGGGAAGCGCAGGAGAGACGA
>JADMKO010000156.1:0-5348 GCA_015478785.1 Chryseobacterium sp.
GGCAAAATACTCTTGCGCTTTCTGACATTTTTCTGTACCTGCGGAAATGGGGACGGTTTTCTTAGAGCCTATTGCACATGTAAAACTAAAGTCATAACCGGGTTTTTCATTGGTCGTTGCAGAAATTTCTTCTTCTTCATCTTCCAGACCGAAAATATCTTCAAAACAACTAATGGAAATTGTTGAAAAACAGAATAGCAACAAGATGAGATAAATAGTTTTTTTCATGGTGATAATGTTTTAATATTAGTTCGGACAAAAATAGACACGATGAACTGGTTTCTGCAATACCCCAAAAGTGGTATTTTGGGGATTCATTCTCAAATCCGTTATAGTATTTTGTACCTGGAACAACATTAATTTCCTCCGTGCAACTTCTTCTTCCATGAAGCATTAAACTTTGTGGTCTTTATTTTAAAATTTTAAAAAACTCTGTGGTCTTTGCGTGAAAGTGTAATCCCCCCAAAACCCACTGTTCCCAAACTCCTTTCCCCATTCAATAAAAATTCCTGCCTGCCAATCTAAAGCATTCACTATTTTGTGGCCAAAAAAACTATATTTGCTCAACTTAAAATTTCAAAGGAATGAACTCAGCTACAGTGCTGCTCTTTTTTGTGTTCGCGTATTTTATTGGCCTGTTGGCCATTGCCTATATTACGAGTCGCAATTCTGACAATCAGTCGTTTTTTATCGGAAACAAAAAAAGCAAGTGGTGGCTGGTCGCTTTCGGAATGATCGGCACCAGCCTCAGCGGCGTTACCTTCATCTCGGTTCCCGGTACTGTAGGGAAAATAACCGGTGGCGACTATCTCTACGGAGGTTTTGAATATTACATGATGGTGATCGGATTTTTTATCGGGTATTTCATCGTAGCTTTTATTCTATTGCCGTTGTATTATCGCATGAATCTGACTTCCATTTACACCTATCTGGGAAGGAGATTTAATGTGGAAGCCCACAAAATAGGTTCGCTTTTCTTTATTATTTCAAGGTCTATCGGCGCTACGGCGAGGCTGTATCTGGTGGTGAATGTGCTTCAGATCTTCCTTTTAGAAAGCCTTGGCGTTCCTTTTTGGGTCACGGCCGCCGTCATTTTGCTGATGGTGCTGCTCTACACTTTTGAGGGCGGTGTGAAAACCATTGTAATTACCGATACCCTGCAGACTTCCTTCATGATTTTCAGTTTGATTGGATGTATTGTGTATATTTTGTCTAATCTGGATCTTTCTGCCGGCGAAGCCTACACCATTCTCGCAGATCAGCAGTACACCCATCTTATTAATACCGACATCAATTCCAAAACCTATTTCCTGAAAACCGTGCTCGGTGGGATGTTCATCACCATTGCCATGACCGGCCTCGATCAGGAAATGATGCAGAAAAACATTTCCGTTGACAATCTGAAAAATTCCAAAAAGAACATGCTGACCTTTGCGGTTACCCTGCTTTTTGTGAATCTGGCTTTCCTCTTTCTCGGCGGTTTGCTCTATCTTTTTGCAATGGAAAACGGCGCACAGTACGATACCATCGTGAACATCATCAATGGCCAGGAAACCGTTTCCAATGTGTTCGGATTCAAAGATGCAGCGGGAAATATCAACAATATTATGGGTGACGATCTTTTCCCGGCTCTTTCGCTGCAGGGGTATTTTCCCATGGCGATTTCGGTTATCTTTATTATCGGATTGATTTCAGCTTTATTTCCGTCTGCCGATGGTGCGTTAACAGCCGTCACCAGCTCCTACTGTGTCGATTTGCTGACCCTGAATGATGACACCACCCGCACTGAAAAGCAGAAGAAAAAGATCAGAATGAGAATTCATCTTATTTTCACGCTGGTATTCTTTGCTTTAATTATGATCTTCAAAGCCATCAATGATAAATCCATTGTGTATCTCATCATGGAAGTGGCAGGTTATACGTACGGACCTTTATTGGGTTTATTTGCATTCGGTATTTTTACCAGATTCCAGATTATGAAAAAAGGCGCGATCCTCGCGGTGACACTCATTGCTCCGGTACTCACCTATGGCATCAATACAATGGTAACCCATTATTCAGACTACAGAATCGGGGTGGAACTCATCATCATCAACGGACTCCTTACCTTCATCGGGCTCTGGCTCATCCGGAAAAAATAGAATATCGCTCTCAGTCCCGATTTAAAAAACTTATATTCTGAGGCCACTAAGTCATGAAATAAAGGCAAGAATTCAGGTTTTCTGCCCAAAGGACTGGTGAACGCAGTCTGTCAGATAGAACGCAAAATATTGGTGAATCCCGGAAAGGTTCATTTTCCCAACCCGTATAAAAACCGTAAATTTGCACGCAGATAAATCAAGCAAAATGAGCAAAAGTATTGAAGAGCTGAAATCTCTTACAACCCAAATCAGAAGAGATATTATCCGGATGGTACACGCTGTCAATTCAGGACATCCGGGAGGAAGTCTGGGCTGTACAGAATATTTTACCGCACTGTACGGAAAGGTAATGAACTATTCTCTGCCTTTCACCATGGAAGGCAAAAATGAAGACCTTTTCTTTTTATCCAATGGCCATATTTCGCCGGTATTTTATTCCACCCTCGCACGGTTTGGCTTTTTTCCGGCAGATGAACTGAGAACCTTCAGAAAACTGGATTCCAGATTGCAGGGACATCCTACCACGCATGAAGGTTTGCCTGGGGTCAGAATTGCTTCCGGTTCTTTGGGACAGGGACTTTCTGTTGCTGTAGGAGCTGCTTTGGGAAAGAAAATGGACGGTGACAGAGGCCTGGTGTTTTCCCTTCACGGCGACGGAGAACTTCAGGAAGGACAAATCTGGGAAGCGCTGATGTTTGCAGCACACCACAAAGTGGACAATCTGATTTCCACCATTGATTACAACAACCGTCAGATTGACGGAGATGTGGATGATGTGATGAGTCTGGGAGATTTGCACGCGAAACTGGAAGCTTTCGGATGGACGGTACTCAATGAGAAAAACGGAAACGACCTGGAAGCCGTGATTGCTATTCTGGAGAAAGCCAAAACAGAAACCGGAAACGGAAAACCGATCGCGATTATTCTGAACACCGAAATGGGATTCGGAATTGATTACATGATGGGAACCCACGCATGGCACGGAAAAGCCCCAAATGATGAGCAACTCGCTTTAGGAATCAAACAACTCTACCTGGAAGCTCCTGCTGATTATTAATCTTCAATACCAAAAAAATGAAATTTACGTACACAGAAAAAAAAGATACACGCTCCGGATTTGGTGCCGGCCTTGCAGAACTGGCAGATAAAAACCCGAATGTGGTGGCCCTTTGTGCAGACCTCATCGGTTCTTTGAAAATGGAGAAATTCATCGAAAAAGCACCGGAAAGATTTATTCAGGTGGGAATTGCTGAAGCCAACATGATGGGCATCGCAGCAGGACTTACCATCAACGGCAAAATTCCTTTTACGGGAACTTTTGCTAATTTTTCTACTTCCAGGGTTTATGATCAGATTCGTCAGTCCATTGCCTATTCCGGCAAAAATGTGAAGATTTGTGCTTCTCATGCCGGATTAACGTTAGGCGAGGACGGAGCTACGCATCAGGTTCTGGAAGATATCGGAATGATGAAAATGCTTCCGGGAATGGTGGTGATCAACCCTTGTGATTACAACCAGACCAAAGCCGCCACCATCGCGATTGCAGAGTACGAAGGCCCGGTGTACCTCAGATTCGGGCGCCCCGCAGTTCCTGTTTTCCTGCCGGAAGACATGCCATTTGAAATCGGAAAAGGAATTCTGCTTCAGGAAGGAACGGATGTGACCATCGTAGCCACAGGACATCTGGTATGGGAATCATTAGTTGCAGCAGAAGAGCTGGAGAAGGAAGGCATTTCCTGTGAAGTGATTAACATTCACACCATCAAACCGCTGGATGAAGAAATCATTTTAAAGTCTGTAAAGAAAACCGGAAAAATTGTGACTGCTGAAGAACACAATTATTTAGGCGGATTGGGCGAATCTGTTGCCGGAATGCTCGCGAGAAAGCGGCCGACTCCACAGGAATTTGTGGCCGTTAATGATACTTTCGGAGAATCCGCTACTCCGGCAGAATTGATGAAGAAATATAAAATAGACGCCGCTGCCGTGAAAGAAGCGGTACAAAGAATTTTGAAAAGATAACCCTTTCAAACACGATATTTTAATCACACTTCAAGTGTACAATTTTGCCAAAGTTTTAAACTTTGGCAAAGTTATTTTTAAATTTAATTACAATTTAAACACGCTTTCGGGTGTGTTTTTTTTATCTTTGAGAGATCAGCTGTTGATTGATAACTTTAGTCCAATGAAAAAAATCTTTCCTCTTTCAGTTATTCTTGTGTTGGCTTCCTGCAACAGCGGAAAATCTGCTTACACGTTGGGAAACGCTGAACCCATCATTGATTATCCCAGATCTTATCAGGAAAACGAACAAATGTTACAGATACAGCAGGTGCTGAAACAACAGGAATCGGAAACCGTTTATCTGTGGAATGGTAAAGTGATGACGTACAAAAAGTTTTCAGAAAAAATGGGCGAAAAAAAAGTCAAAACGGTGAAGATGGTGACCAGCCCTGATGAAATAAATGCGCTTGGTTTTGATAATACGAAAGTGAAGAAAATAATGGTTGCTACCAACTAATTTACTTTTTGAATACGAAATACACCGCCAGAATGAGGCAGATACAGGCGTACAGATGATTGAGGCTAAGCCGTATGTTCTTGAAAAACACCACGGCAAATATCACAAAGACGATGAGCGTAATGACTTCCTGAAGCACCTTCAGCTGAAACAGGCTGAAAGGGCCGCCATTTCCTTCAAAGCCAATCCTGTTCGCAGGCACCTGAAATATATATTCAAACAAGGCCAAGCCCCAACTGAGGAGAATCACAGTGAAAATTCCCGCTTTCTTCAGCCAACCCATCTCCCCGAATTTCAGATGTCCGTACCACGCCAGGGTCATGAAAACATTGGAAACAATCAAAAAAAGAATCGTAGTCAGTCCTTTGCCCATAGGTTTAAAATTAAAAAATGCCCCTGAAAACAGGGACATTCAAATTTAGAAAAATATATGGATTGAGGTACTATGCGGATTTAAAATTTACGGATAATAAATTAATGAAATCCTTTCAGTTTGCTGTAAATATTAATTTCTCAGGGTTTTCTCCAACTCGATGGCTTTCGGGAAAAGAATATTATTTTCCAGATGTATATGCTTATGAAGATCAGTTTCAAATTCCTCCAGCATCTGGAAACTTACGCGATATGTATTGCACGCATCTTCCGGAAACTGATAATTATTGGTCAGTTCCGCGATTTTCTGGAAC
>JADMKO010000156.1:5358-11942 GCA_015478785.1 Chryseobacterium sp.
GGAACCTTTCTCCTTCTACAGCGTGTTCATGTTTCATCATAGCCACAGGATTTTCAACGGTTCCAAAATGTGCAGTGTCCAAAGGAGTACCGTCGCGCTGCACCTGAATCATTTTTTGATAAACGGAAACAGGATCAGTTCTTCTTTTTTCATGTGTGCTCCTAAATCCTGAGCCGATTCCATGAAAAGTTCGTACACTTCGTGAAGTTCAGGATGGCGTTCGCCGTGAACTTTAGCAATTTTCTGCAAAAACTGGATCAGAATCGGTGTCTTTTCTTCAACATACCGGTGGTGCATTCTCTCCACATAATCTGCCAGCAAATCCAGAGGCCAAGAATTAAAATCGGTATTTTCTGAATTGACATTCCGGAAATTTTCCAGATCGTTATAGATTTTGGCAGGATCGATGCCTTTTGGTTCGCAGGCTTCGGCAATGCTTCTGTTCCCTTTGCAGCAAAAATCGATTCCATATTTTTTGAATACCGCAGCCGATCTGAAATCTTCTGCTACAATTTCTCCGATGGTTTTTTCTAATGTTGTCATCTTAATTATTTTATTTGTGAGAACAAAATTAGGGAATATTTCCAATTAAGACAAGTTTATCTTAATTAAAATGCTACTGATTTTCATCATGCATATTTTCGCTTTTAATTAGGGAATAAATGCTATTTGAAAAATTGCCACTTAGGAATAAAGGCCAGCAGGCCAATTCCGGTATACAGGAAAAGCGCCGTAACGTCCGAATACAGGAAGGTATCTAAATAATAAATATGAAAAAGAAAATGAGCTGCCATGGCAACAGGGAAAAGAAAAACGCCCACTTTCCGATAGAAATAAATGAGGACCAGAGAAATGAGAATTACCAAATCAACGGCAAAAATCAGATAGAAATACCAGGAAGGTATCTGCACATTTTTCTCCTGCTGTTGCAAAAACTGGTCTACATCTATCCCAATACCCATAAGTGCAAACAGCAACATGGCTATCAGCGAAAGGTAAAATCCCAAATCCCGTTCAGAGGTTTCGCCTTTAAAATAGTTATTTTTCATAAGGTGTAAAGATAAGAACAAAAAAAAACTTATGAACAATGTCATAAGTTTTTTTATTAGTCAGCTGAAAGTACTATTATATTCTTACAGCGTTAATGAGTCTATTTTTATCACTCAGATATTCTTCCATGGAGATCATACTTTCGGTTCTCATCACATCCTGAATGTCATCAATCTGATAAATTATTTTCTTGGCATCATCGGTGTTTTTCGCACGGATTTTACAGAAGATATTGTACTTCCCGGAAATTACGCTGATTTCCACAACGTTTGGAATTTTGGAAAGTTCCTTCAGCACCTCATGGGTTCTGTTGGATTTGGTAAGGAGAATGCCTATGAATGCTGTAAAATAATAATCAAGTTTTCCGTAATCAATATTCAGTGAAGAACCCAGAATAATTCCGGCATCTTCCATTTTCTTAACCCTTACGTGAATGGTACCTGCAGATACATCCATTTGCTTGGCAATTTCCGTAAAAGGCATTCTTGTGTTTTCTACCAGAAAATCAAGTATTTTCTTATCTATTTCGTCCAGTTGATAGTTCATTGTCTTAAATTATAATATTAGTAAAGAATGTATATATTTTTTGCAAATTTACAAAAAAATATTATAATATGCATTTTCATTTAAAGATTAACAGTTTTTAACCAAATCTTATGTTTTCCTTATTAATATGTTATTATAATGAATCTTTCTTTTCAGAAGCAATGGTATCTGAAGCAAGTTTTGTAACATGATTCTTATCATTTTTCTTACTTCCAAAGATTCTGTTAAAACTCTTGCTCCAAACGACTCCTACTCCATAAGCCTGATTTGCAGCACTATTGGTTCCCATCTGTGTACCCATTCCAATATTCATGGGTTTGGAATATCCACGAAGAACAAAAGTACCGTCATTTTTCTTGGACGCGTCATATTCTATAGTCCCTTCTCCTGAAAGATAATCCATATTGGTTCCTTCAGATCCTCGGGAAAGTGGAATCCCCAAACCGGTTTTCACACTCACCCGCGGCGAGAGCGCAAAACTGACTCCCGCATTCGCCCGGTCTCTGGTTTGCGACGCTTCATCTCCTTTAATATAATTTAAATCAATCTGAAATTCGCTGCTGATGGTATTGAGTACAGAACCGAGTTGTTTAAATAAAATATTATAACCCGTATCTTCAGCAATATTTGCGACATTAAAACCTGTAGCGGAAGTGTTGAACCTGTTCATCAGTAAAACAGAACCAAACTGAATGACTCTTTCATCCTCTTCGTTCATTCTGGAAGCCAGTGTTTCCTTTATCTGGCTGGAAACATCCATCGCAGAAACTCCTAAAGAAATTCGAGGATTGTTCAGCGTTTGAGTGATTTTAGTTTGCAGAAGCACTTGTATGGGTTGCAGATATCCGACACCGAGATAATCTCCCGCATTGGAAACCGTACGCACATAATTGGCGGTAATATCCAGCGACGGCGTCATTGCATCGCCATCCCACAAGATACTGCTTCCTTTTTCAATCTGAAAAGTACGGTTCAACACCGCTTTGGAAGTGAAAGTTCCTGTATCTACAATATATCCGCCATTCATCTGAATATTACCATTCCGCGACATGTTGAATCTAAGGTCTTCCGCAGCACCCCTCACAGAGATATTTCCGATATCATCGCCTACCAGAACGTTCACTGTGGTACCTTTATCCACAGCCAGCCTGAAGTTAATATTCATATTCGCGCCAGACCTTTCTACGCTCTCGGTAATGATGCTGCCTTTGTCATCCTCTTTCAGAAACCGAAGCATTTTAAATTCTTCTACATTTGAAGTAGAATTGGAATTAAAGGTAAACACACTGTTATTCAGTGCTCTCATATTAGGCGTTTGAATACTCAACGAATTGACAGGCCCGGAAACATACAGATCACCCTGTCCGTAGATTCTTCCCCAAAACAGGTCGTAATCTTCCTGCGTTGAATTGAGCATCAAAAGATTATCTGCCCTCATAATGAGTTCCACCGCCATAGAAGCCAGCGTTTCAAAATAAATCGCTCCCGAAATGGTACCGTTCGAATTGGCCCGGCCGTCACGGACACCAATGTTATTCAGTACTGCCGCACCGCGGGTAAGATGAACCATGGTATCATCAAAGGAATAATCTACACCGGTGAAATCGAGTTTTAATCCGAAATCTTTCAGCGAAATATCACCGCTGTAATCCACTTCTTTCAAAGTTCCTGTTATCGCCAGCGATCCGTCAGCTTTTCCCCTCAGATTACTGAAAATTCCTTTTACAAACTGATTAGCAAAACGAAGATCAAAATCGTCCATATCGGCGTGGATATTCAGCGTTGGAGAAGGCGTATTGTTATCTATCGTTCCACTGACATCCAGATTGTTATTTCCGATAATTCCAGCCGAAACCACTTTAGCATCCACATCAAAAACATTCGGAATATCACTGCTTTTAGCAACAACCGTAATGATTCCCATATCCTCTTCTCCCATAGAAATATCCTGAACCCGAAGGTTGACCAGCGGTTCCAGATTGCCACCATTCATTCTGACATTAAAAATACCGTTGGCTACTCCCTGAATATCAAGTGAATTTCCGTCTTCCTGCATTTCAAGAAGTTTCGCAACCTGAAAGTTTTTAACTTCTCCGTCAGCCACAAAATCAGATCCTGATTTAAAAAGCGCATTTTTCACGAAAAGCTCGCTGTCCTGGGAATAAATTCTCACATTTTCCAGTTCAATGTCGCCGGTAGCTTTGCGGTAGGTCACGGAATGATTCAGGGCAGGGCTGGTGTCTATATGCCAGGTGACATCATTCAGAGTAAGTGCAGTAGGATCGAAACGCACGATATAATCTCCCGCAGGATTGGTGGTTTGATTTAAATTAACGGCATAATGCTGCAATTCTCCTTTCACCTCATCTTCCTCATCTCCATGCTGAAGACTCACACCGATATTTAACTGTTGATTATTTTCTTTATTTCCGGTAATTGTGACTTCTCTGAAGATATTCTCACCATAAACACCCCGGTCTATTTTGGCGAAAATCTGTTCTTCCAGATTCGCAGTGTTAATTCTCACCGCAAGGTTGTTCACCAGAATACTGTCTTTAATGATCTCTCCTGTCGGTGGATTTGCTGAAACCAAAACAGGCTCTGCATCATTAATTTCCTGAGTTCCCTTGAGGTAATATTTAACCTCGGTGGCATCAAGATTTAACACCAGATTATTTTCGTTGCCGTCGTAAGATCCGATCACAAAAGCGCCATTGGAAATCCTAAGTTCCGGCATAAAATAATTAACGATGTTCTGGCGCACCTCAAATTCAATATTAAATTGCTGATTCCGGAACATTTTTCTTGGAGGCGGACCTACCAGAATTTTATTCAGTCCGTTCGTGATCATATCCTGCAGATCGGCCAGATTATATTTTCCGGTAATTTTCCCGTTCACTGCTCCGGGTGCATTCACAGAAACGACCCTGTTTCCGTTTTCAAAAAAGGCTTTTACGTCTGCATTCGGAATATCAAACCGCTCTTTCCCGGTGCTGAAACTCACGCCGTTCAGGTTGGCATCCAGTGTCATGTCATTCAGATCCGTCATCGACAGAGTGCCTTTCAGATTCCCACTGATATTCTGAGTTCCTTTTCCGCCGGTAAAATAAGTCAGATTCAGATGCCGGATATTTGCGGCTACATCCGTCTGAATTCTGGAACTTCTGAAATCAATACGCCCTTCCACATTCGCTCTTGCCTGTTGGTCGTCCACATTAATGATTCCTGTGTACACCTTTTCATTCAGGAGTCCGTTCAGATAGACATTATTAATTTCTTTATTCAGAATTTCAATTTTGCTGATGCGCGAAGTGGTTCGGATCCTCATGGTATTTACGTCGAAACTTTGCCCGTCCAACTGGAAATTTCCTGAGATTAAACCTACTTCTTTGCTTTTTGTAATGGCAAACGTATTCAGATCCGTCACTTCAGCATATCCTCTGTATTTGGGCATGTCGCTGGAATAATCGGTCAGATAAAAGTTCCTGACAAACGCCCGCCCAATTCCTGTGATCAGGTTTCCACGCGGAACAAAAATTTGTTTTGGTGTGATGCGTGCTGCACCTGTGTACCTGAGCCGTCCGAAATCGTCCGCAAAATCTTTCATCGGTTCAGAGATAAAAGAAGGAAGCATCGCTTTCAGATCACGATAGGTAAAATCGGTAGAAAGATGGTTGGTTTCAATAAGAAAATCACCTTCCATCAGATTTGCCAGTTTCATCGTGCTGGTATTGATACTCACTTCTTTGTTTCCGAGCACGAAATCATGCAGATGAAAATTATTGAGCGGCCCTGCCATTCTCCCCGAAATATTGACGGGTTTATAATTATCCCAATCGGTGACAAAATAACTGATGTCATAACCGCTGATCTGGCTTCCCCGTTTCAACTCCATTTCCCAGCGTACCCTGTCGGTAAAATCACTCCACGAACCGTTGTTGAGATTGAATTTCAAATCTCCCTGCAGCAAACTGTGATCGGTATTGATGGTAAGATCTTTCAGCAAAAGAAAATCGTCGGTGAGTGCTGCTTCTGTGGAAAAAGTATCAACGTAATGTTTTTTGCCCCAACGGGTGGTCGTGAAATTCAGGTTATTAATCTGGGCAAAGACATCACCGCCGTTCACCCTTATTTTCGGAGCTTTCAGATTCAAATTTTCTGCCTGAAGCCAGTTTCCTTCTTCTCCCTCACTGTTTCTGTTGATAATCGAAACACGGGAATTGATAAGATGAACCCTAGAATCCAGCTGAAACGGCGGCGTACCCGGATCTCTTTCTTTTCCTGAATCAAAATTGTCGATATAGCGGATAAAATTCGAGATGCTGTCGCCTTCATAGGTAATGACCTTGATATCTGCATTGGTAAGCGTTAAAGCGTTAAAGCTTAAAGAATTATTGTTGGCTGAAAGAGCATTTTTCACCAGCGCCAACCAGTTTGAATTGGCCCGGAACTGTTTTATTTTAATAAATTCGAGGCCTTTGTGATCTTTAATCCTCAGTCCGTTCACAATGACATCTCCGAAGTAATTGACCTGAACATCATCCGTGTACATTTCGGCTTTAAAGTCCTGATTTAAAACCTGAAGTGCCTGATTGGCTGCCCATTTTTTTGTAGCAGGCAAATTAACAACGATTAAAACGGAAACCACAATTCCCAAGGCTGACCAGAAAATAATCAACAACAATTTGGCCCACCATTTTACGCTGGTCACATCTTTTGTGGCCTGTTCTGCAAGATTTCCTACGGTTTGCACGGGATTTTCAACGGCTTTTTTAGCTTCGTGAGCCACCGTTTTCACCCCTTCTTTCAGGTCTTGTGCGGTTTCAGTAATTTTTTCATTAATTTGATCCACAGCAGAAGAGCCCGGTTTCTTTTTACCGGAAGGATCCGGCGGAGTGTCGTTATTTTTGATTGTTATTTTCTAAATTTGCCATCGTAATGAACGGATCAATAATTTTAGGGATAGTATCGTCGCAGGACGATTCTAT
>JADMKO010000157.1 GCA_015478785.1 Chryseobacterium sp.
GCCGATCCGGGATATGGTTTCTGATCAGAATTTCGTGTATGTGCTGACTTCTGATGATCAAAATACGCATCTGTATACCATCACTGCGGACTCAGGAGTTTTCAGCAAAACTGAATTCAACGGAGTTACCCAAGCCAGACATCTCGCTTTGGATCAGGGAAAAATCTATTTCTTCACAGGAGACAATACCGTTCATTCTGTGACTGGAAACAGCAGCACACCTTTATTTAATATTAACAGTTCTGCCTATGTTTACGGATTTAATGTGATTGACCAGAATGTTTTCATCGCGGAACCCTCTTTTGTTTCGGACAGTTCGGTGAAAATCTTTAATCTTTCCGGAACATTAGTGAAAACCCTGAGTACGGGAATTGGAACGAATGGTTTTTATAAGAATTAGAGAGAAAGAAAAAAGAAGATAGAGAATTACAGAAAAGACCAAAATTAGATTTAATTTCTATTGAAGTCTTGACTTATTCAGGAATTGACGGACATTGCCAAAGTTCAAAACTTTGGCAATGTTGTTAAAATTTAAGAATCACTTCTCACCCGATGCAAAAACGCTGTTCAGAAGCCAAGTGATGAACGACAGGGCAATACTAAAGATAAAAGCCCACCAAAATCCGTCGATTTGCATGCCGTCAACAAAATACTCGGCCATCAGAATGACGATGGTATTGATGACCAAAGCGAAAAATCCGAGTGTAAGAATAGTAAAAGGAAGTCCGAACAACTGGAGTATCGGTTTCACCACAACGTTCAGAATGCCCAAAACGATGGCAAAAATAATTGCTGTAGAAAAACTATCAAAATGAACGCCTGTTAGAAACTTCGTCAGCCCGAAAGCTACAACAGCCGTGATTAATAATCTCACTATAATTCCCATAAAACAAATTTTTTAGAAATTAAAGATAAGAAGAATCGGAATATCCACAAAATGAAATGAAGCCCATTAAAAAAACACTTCGGAAAGCATTTTTCAATCAGGGCTTCAGCTAAGTTTTCATGGTTGTGTTTTATGCAAAATTATATTTAATCAGTTCCCCGCACAATAGCTAGATGTAGTCATTTTTCTTATTTTTTATGAAAACCAATATACTCAATGATGAGTTCGGTAGGTCTCTCTTTTCGTTTTGAAATCCCAACTTTGGTAGCGTCGTGAAGTAAAATTCCGTACCTTTGTATGATGGAAGAAATGGTAGTTTTAGTCTCGGAAAACGATGAAGTTTTAGGGCAAATGGAAAAGATGGCCGCTCACGAAAACGGTATTCTTCACCGTGCATTTTCCGTTTTTTTATTTAATGATAATGGCGAAATGCTACTTCAAAAGCGTGCCGCCCGTAAATACCATTCGCCTGGACAATGGACTAATGCCGTCTGTTCACATCCCAGAATTCAGGAAACCTTTCTGGAAGGCGCGAAACGACGCATGATGGAAGAAATGGGAATAGAAGCTGAAATAGAAGAAAAATTTCATTTTATTTACAAGGCTGAAGTAGGAAACGGACTTCTGGAACATGAACTGGACCGCGTGTTTGCAGGCACTTACAACGGCTCTTTCCGGCTGAATCCTGATGAAGTGGAAGCAGTACGCTATATTTCTATGGACGACCTGGAAATGGAAATGAAAGAACATCCGGAACATTTCACCGAGTGGTTCAAAATTATTCTGAAAGAATACCAACATCATTTGTAACCTCTGATAACGAACAAATTTTTATAAAAAATGAAAAGAACACCCTTATTCAACAAACATGTCTCTCTGGGAGCGAAAATGGTTCCTTTTGCAGGATTCGAAATGCCGGTACAATATTCCGGTCTTACTGAAGAACATTTCGCAGTTCGGGAAAAAGCCGGGCTTTTTGATGTTTCGCACATGGGACAGTTTTTTATTGAAGGTCCGGGTGCCAAAGACCTGCTGCAATATGTAGCCACCAATAATGCTGATACCCTGAAAAACGGCAAAGCGCAATATACCTGCCTTACCAATGAAAATGGTGGAATTGTAGACGATTTGATCGTGTACAAAATGGCCGATGAAAAATATTTTGTCGTGGTGAACGCCTCCAATATTGATAAAGACTGGAATCATATCAGCAACCACAATACTTTCGGAGCTATTATGACCAATGCTTCGGACGAGATGTCGCTGCTCGCGATTCAAGGCCCGAAAGCGACGGAAATTCTTCAGAAACTCACCCCGGTTCAGCTTCAGGATCTTCCGTATTACCATTTTACCATCGGTGAAGTTGCTGGCGTACAGGATGTTATTATTTCCAACACAGGATATACAGGTTCCGGAGGTTTTGAAATCTATTTTAAAAATGAAGACGCGGAAAAACTCTGGGACGAACTGATGTCAGCGGGCGAAGAATTCGGAATGCTACCTTGTGGACTGGGTGCCAGAGATACGCTGAGACTGGAAAAAGGATTTTGCCTGTACGGAAATGACCTGGACGACAACACTACTCCACTGGAAGCCGGTCTGGGCTGGATCACGAAGTTTGACAAGGATTTTGTGGCAAAAGATATTTTAGAAAAACAAAAATCCGAAGGTGTGACGAAAAAACTCGCCGGTTTTGAAATGCAGGAAAAGGCCATTCCAAGAAACGGCTATCCTGTCGTAGATGCTGAAGGAAAAACCATCGGGAAAGTAACCTCCGGAACGATGTCGCCCATGAAGAAAATAGGAATCGGACTAGCATATCTGGACACTGATTTCACGAAAGTGGGAACAGATATTTTCATCCAGATCCGCAACAAGAATATTCTGGCGCAAGTGGTGAAGCCGCCTTTTGTATAATATTTTTGCAACCAACATAAAAAAGTCAGGCTGAAATGTGGATTCAGCCTGACTTTTTTTAAGAATATTAAAATTATTTCACTTCTATTCTTTTAATATTTTGCATTGCAATTTCTTTCTTTGGCACTGAAACGTTCAGAATTCCATTTTCGTAAGATGCTTCTATGTTGTCAATGTCTACAGATTCTGGAAGCGTAAATGAACGGCTGAAAGAACTGAAATTAAATTCGCGCTTGGTAAAAAATCCCTGCTCGTCTTTCTCTTCTGTTTCCGATTTGTTCTCGCTGGAAATCGTAAGCATATTCCGGTCAATATCAATATTAAAATCTTCCTTTTTCATTCCCGGCGCTGCAACCATAATCTGATAGGTACTCTCTTCTTCCTTAACATTCACTGAAGGCATCGTGAATCCAGATTCTAAAAATCGTTTGCCGAAATCAGATACATCTTTTGTGAAAAAATCATCAAAAAAACTGTTTCTTCTGATTAATTGGTTCATAGCAATTGTATTTTAAGGTTAAACATTATTGAATTTTATTCTTACTTTAACAAAGCTAATGCCTTCTGAGTTTTTGTGACAAAATTTCATATGACCACTGTCAATCAGTACATTATGTCATCATACGAGAAAAACTGATACCCAAATTGAGTGAAATTTTGACTTGCTTTACCCCAATTAGAGTTCAGTTTCTGTTATTAAAGATGATAAATCGAATGTTTAATCCTTTTCTTTTAGTTCAAAAATTTCATTGACAGTTTTATTAAAGATCTTTGCTATTTTAATGGCCAAAACTGTGGAAGGAACATACTTTCCGGATTCTATGGAGTTGATCGTTTGCCGGGACACACCGGTTCTGTCAGCCAATTCCTGCTGTGTCATGTTCCATTTCGCACGTTCTTCACGAATGATATTACTCAACAACATCCAATTCCCTGTATCTGATGAAAATTACAATATTCGCCGATAAATAAGTGATAAGCAAGGCTGTAGCCGAATTATAAAATTGCAGATCTTCGTCAAGAAAAAAATTAAAAATTCTTCCTGCTACCACTGTAAATGCCACAATATAAAAAGAGTACGCCCATGCCATCAGCCTAATTCTTATCAGCCGTTCGTCCTCTATTTTTTCTTTCGAAAAGTTAAAAAGAAACAAACCTCCCAAAAGCAAGATCTTTACAATTTCATATTCATCATCAAAACTCAAAATTTGAGTCTGAGTTTGAATTATAAACAAAAGTATAGCGGATATGAAAATACCAGCCCCGATAATTTTACAATAATTTGGAAAAAGATAAATTTTGGTTTTCATTCTAAATTAAGTTTTCGATATGTCAAATATACTTTACATTTTTTAAAGTGAAAAAATTTTCTTAGTGAAAAAAATTCTCACTGTAATACAATAAAGATTTTTAAAATTTGTATAATATTATAAGCAGATTTTCCTGCTATTTTTGACCTTAAAATATTTCTTATGAAAATTACAAAAGGTTTAATACCGATGATAGCCGCAGGCTTACTATTGGCTTCGTGCGAAAAAAAAGTAGTAGTACAGGATCAAACCGGAAATGAAACTGCTGTTTCCGATGCACCAAACACGACAACTTCCAACAATGAAACTGCACAGCGGGAAGATTTGCCTGAGCCTGTAAAATCGTTTGTTGATCAGCATTATGCAGGAACCGGAGTGGCTCATTATGAGTTGAAAACTATTCCTGCTATCGGCGACCGTTACGAGGTAAAAATGAACAACGGAGCCGAAATTGATTTTGACAAAGACGGAAACTGGGAAGAAATAAAAGATGGCCAAGGCGTTCCCGATGCCTTGGTTCCGCAAAATATTCTCTCTTATATTCAGCAGAATTATCCGGGAATAAAAATCAAATCCATCGACAAGGACAATAATAAAATAAAAGTAGATCTTCTGAACGACATAGATCTCGAGTTTGATTCCAATGGTACTTTTATCCGAATCGACAAATAGAACCAACTTTAGATGAAATATTAACTTTCATAAAAAATGCCTGAGCACTGCACTGCTTAGGCATTTTATTTTAGTTTCAAAAACTTCCTTTTAAAGTTTAATTACTGAAAATATTCCACTCCGTTTTTGAAAATATTATGGTAATTCGCATCAGGAATATTTTTGATCAATCCATTTGAGAAACGTTCAGGATGAGCCATTCGGCCAAATATTTTTCCGCCGAGTGAAGTAATTCCTTCAATTCCGAACAGAGAATTATTAGGATTAAACGGCATTCCGTGAGCGATATTTCCGTCAAAATCTACATATTGCGTTGCGATTTGCCCGGCTTTATACAGGTTTGTCAAAACTTCTTCAGACGCTACAAATCTCCCTTCTCCGTGTGAAATCGGAACCGTGAACATCTGGTCTTTCATTCCTTTCAGCCAAGGCGAATCATCATTAACAACTTTCACATTCACCATTTGAGAAATATGCCTCCCAATAGCATTATGAGCCAGAGTAGGTGCATTGGCGTCCAAATCACGGATTTCACCAAAAGGCAACAAACCGGATTTTACCAATGCCTGAAAACCGTTACAGATACCGAGAATCATTCCGTCTCTTTCGAGAAGCTGATGAACGGCTTCTTTCATTTTTTCATTTTTCAAAACATTGACGATGAATTTTGCCGAACCATCCGGCTCGTCACCTGCTGAAAAACCACCGGAAAAAACGAGAATCTGTGATTGATTAATTTCCTTCACCCAAAGATCAATACTTTCTGACAATAAGTGATGGTTCAGATTAATCAAAGGAAGACTATGAACGTCGGCACCTTCTTTGCGGAAAGCGTTCTGGGTTTCATATTCACAATTGGTTCCCGGGAAAATCGGTGCAAAAACCCGCGGCTTCGCAATGCCATGTTTTTTGATGATGATATTTCGTGGTTGCGTAGAATTGAGTTTCTCATCAATATTAAGAACGATTTTTTCTTTTTCTTTAGTGGAAAACAGTTCTTCAAAAGTGGATTTATTCACCTGAAGCAAATCGTTGATTTTAAAAGAAGAATCGTTGATTTTCAGAAGAGAAGATTCTTTAACAATTCCGATTTCCTGAAGGAAACGATGTTCCAAAAGCGTTTCGGATTCAATAATCAAACTTCCGATATTTTTGGTCAACAGCAGATTTTCATCCAACGAAATTTCAGCACCCAAACCATTTCCGAAAGCCATCTTTGCGAGGGCAACCGCAACACCTCCGTCCTTTACCGTTTTCACGGAAACGATTTTCTTTGCTGTTATATTTTCATAAATGAAAGAGAAGATTTCTTTCAGACTTTCATAATCCGGAAGGCCGTTTTCCTGCGGTTGATGATGAAATAAATAAATTCTATTTCCTGCTTTTTTAAACTCTGGTGAAATGATATTTTCTTTTTCACCGTGTGCACAGGCGAATGAAATCAAAGTGGGTGGTACGTTCAGCTCCTGATATGTTCCGCTCATCGAATCTTTTCCGCCGATAGCCGCCAATTCAAGATTCATTTGGGCATCATAAGCTCCCAGAAGAGAGGCCAATGGTTTACCCCATTTCTGTGGATTGGTTCCCAGTTTTTCAAAATATTCCTGAAAACTCAAACGAATGTTTTTATAATCGCCACCCATCGCCACAATTTTCGAAACACTTTCTACGACGGCATTTGCAGCACCAATCATTGAGTTTTCTGATGACAAATCCGCATCAAATCCCCAACTTGCCAGAGAAACAGTTTCTACATTTTCCGCATTCAGTACAGGCAGGGTTTGCACACTTCCTTCCATCAATGTTTCCTGAAATTTCCCACCGAAAGGCATCGCCACAGTAGTTCCGCCCACCGAAGCGTCGAACATTTCATGTAAACCTTTCTGTGAAGCCACATTTTTATCTGCTAATAATGTTAGGAAATTATCTTCGTTAAAAGAAACATCATTTGATTTAATATTTTGCAAATGAGAAACTTCCGCCGATTGAGACTTTGCACATCCGTTGGTATCAAGAAATTCACGGCTTAAATCAACAATTTTGCTTCCGCGCCAGAAGATCTGCATTCTGCCACTGTCGGTCACTTTTGCAATCTCAAAAGCATAGATGTTTTCTTTTTCGCAAAACTCAATAAACTGTTCCTTATCAGCAGCGGAAATGACCACTGCCATTCTTTCCTGAGATTCGGAAATGGCCAATTCGGTACCATTCAGTCCTTCATATTTTAAAGGAACCACATCAAGGTTGATTTCCAGACTGTCGGCAATTTCGCCGATGGCTACAGAAATGCCGCCTGCTCCAAAATCGTTGGATTTCTTAATTAATCTGGTTACTTCAGGGTTTCTAAAAAGCCTTTGAATTTTTCTTTCTTCCACAGGATTTCCTTTCTGAACTTCTGTAGAAAGCGTATGAATAGAGGTCTCGTCCTGTTCTTTCGAACTTCCTGTCGCTCCGCCAACACCGTCTCTTCCTGTCGCTCCGCCGAGAACAATGACCACATCGCCCGGTTCAGGTTTCTCCCGTTTTACCCAATCTTTCGGCACGGCTCCGACTACGAAACCAACTTCCATTCTTTTGGCTTTATAACCTTCGTGATAAATTTCGCTCACCAAAGTTGTCGCCAAACCAATCTGATTTCCGTACGAAGAATATCCGTTCGCAGCCTGTTTTGTAATCGTTCTTTGAGGAAGTTTGCCCGGTAAAGTTTCAGAAATGGGTTCCAAAACATTTCCCGCACCGGTCAACCGCATCGCCTGATAAACATACGCTCTTCCGGACAAAGGATCCCGAATGGCACCACCCAAACAGGTGGATGCACCACCAAAAGGCTCAATTTCAGTCGGGTGATTATGTGTTTCGTTTTTGAAAAGCAAGTACCACGGTTCCTTTTTTCCGTCGTATTCAGCTTCTATTTCTACTGTACAAGCGTTTATTTCATCGGAAATGACCAGATTTTCCAGTTTTCCGGTTTTATATAAATATTTTGCAGCGATAGTTCCTAAATCCATCAGAGAAACCGCTTTGTGCTCCCTCCCCAAAAACCTCCTTTTCTCCTGATAATCAGCGAAAATCTTCTCTAAAGTTTCTTTATAAGGCCCTTCAAATTTAATGTCCGTTAACGCCGTTTCGAAAGTCGTGTGCCTGCAGTGATCGCTCCAATAAGTATCCAGAACTTTCAGTTCAGTTTCAGTTGGATTTCTTTTTTCAGATTTAAAATAATTCTGAATATGTTCCAAATCATCCAAACCAAAAGCAAAACCGTGGTTATGATAAAAATTGCGGAGTTGGTCTTCGGTAAAATCAATAAAACCATCGTGAGTGATGACCGGATCGGGGGTTTCTTCTGCGGGGATTTCTAAAACGGATAAATCTTTTTCCTGACTTTCCACTTTGTTAATCAGCAGATCTTTAATTTTTACCAAATCATTTTCTGAAATTCCAAAAAGTTCGATGAGTTTTCCGCTTCGAACCTGCGACTGACTGTTTTCTGTGAGGAGAACGATACACTGCTCGGCCGAATCGGCACGTTGATCGTACTGTCCCGGAAGGTATTCTGTTGCAAAATGCGGCTCTTTCGCCGGATTTTCTTCGTGCAGAATATCAGTAACCGGATCCACAAAAGTACTGTTGACCACCTTGGCAAACTCAGCTTCATTCAGCCCAAAAATGTCATAAACATTATAGACTTTGGCGTTCTGAATGGTAGGAACGATATTCTTTATTTCATTAAGAACTTGTGGACTTTCAACATCGAAAATTCCTTTTTTTTCTACGAAAATTCTTTTGTTCATTATATTATTTTAAACGCCAGGAGCGCAAATATTTTTATTAATTATGATCTGTTTGAAGATCGCAAAGTCTGCCTTTGAGCAGAGCATCAGTGTCCTTTATTTCAAAAATGTTTCCGCTCAAAAAATATACTTTTAAACTTAGAAAAAATGCAGACAAAACCGCCTGCATCATTTTTATACTTTTAAATCTGCTTCCAGGCCGATTTCGCCGGAATACTTTTCCAGAATTGGCTGGGCTTCATTTTTAATAAATTCCTCTGTTTGAATGGGCGCAAAACCAATGAAATTTTTGGGATCGAGGACTTCCATTATTTTAGATTTTTCCATTTTCAGGGAATTGTCGTTCATGATTCGTTCAATCAAATCATTTTCCTTGCCTTCCATTTTCACTTTTTTGCTGGCTTCCATGCTGTGAATCCGGATAATTTCGTGAATTTCTTGTCGGTCGCCGCCTGCTTTCACTTCTTCCATAATGATGTATTCGGTCGCCATAAATGGAAGTTCATCCATAATATGTTTATTAATGCGGTTTTCGTACACCACAATTCCGTCCATTATGTTATTCCAGATCAGGAGAATGGCATCGATGGCCAAAAACGCCTGCGGAATGGTAAGCCTTTTATTAGCTGAATCGTCTAAAGTTCTTTCAAACCATTGCGTAGAAGCGACCATTGCGGAACTTGACGACAAAGACATCACGAATTTTGCCAACGCTCCGATTCTTTCAGAACGCATCGGATTGCGCTTGTATGCCATTGCAGAGGAACCGATCTGGTTTTTCTCGAAAGGCTCTTCAATTTCTTTTAAATTCTGCAAAAGCCGAAGGTCATTGGAAAATTTATGTGCCGACTGTGCTATATTGGAAAGCAATGCCACCACTTTTGCATCAATTTTTCTATCATACGTTTGTCCGGAAACGCCAAACACTTTTGGAAAACCAAATCTGGCTGAAAGTTCCTTATCCAAATGTTTTATCTTAGAATAATCCCCATTGAACAGCTCAAGGAAACTCGCCGCAGTTCCGGTGGTTCCTTTCACGCCGCGGAATCTTAACGTTTCAAGAAAAAATTCAAGTTCTTCAAAATCCAAAATGAGAGACTGAAGCCAAAGTGTGGCTCTTTTTCCAACGGTAGTAAGCTGTGCCGGCTGAAAATGCGTGAATCCCAACGTGGGCATATCTTTATATTGGATGGCAAAATCTGAAAGTTTTTTGATCACGTTAACCAATTGTTTTCTCACAATCAGCAATCCGTCGCGCATCTGAATCAGATCAGTATTATCACCCACGAAAGCGGAAGTTGCCCCCAAATGGATGATTCCTTTCGCAGAAGGTGCGACATCTCCGTAAGCGTGAACGTGTGCCATCACATCATGGCGGAATTTCTTTTCATATTCTGCAGCTTTACCATAATCAATGTTTTCTGCTTGGTCTTTCAGTTCCTGAATCTGTTCTGAAGAGATATTCAGTCCGAGATCTTTTTCGATTTCAGCAAGCGCAATCCAAAGTTTTCTCCAATTGCGGAATTTATTTTCGGGCGAGAAATTATAGAGCATTTCCTCACTTGAATAGCGTTCTTCAAGGGGGTTTTTGTAGGAATTCATTTTCATTTTACTTTTACAGCACAAATTTAAGATTTTTTTAATGATCCTGAAAGCCGCTGAAACATATCCCGACCTCATTTTGGCGCAAAATTTGACCCGCATATTCCTGACTTAAATCTTATATTATGAAAAAGATCATTATTTCCGCAGCGCTTTTAGTAGGATCTGCAACATTCCTCACCACCTCCACGCAATCCTGTATGACCTTGGCTACTTCCAGCGTTGGTTTATCCATCATTAAACAAGTATTGTTAGGAGGAATCAATTCCGCAGCAGGAATTTTCAGTAACAAACAAGCTTTTCTACAAAATGATCTTATTATTAAAGCATTACCATCGAACCTGAGAAGTGTTTATAATATGTTGGATTCTGTAGCTCCCGGTCTCGCAGCCCAGGGAAAAGAATACATTGCTGAAGCGGCAGTTTATACTGTGAATACTTCAACTCCCATCCTCAGAAACGCTGTAAACAGCCTGAATGCCAACGATGTAACCCGAATAATGCAAGGCCAGGACGGAATTGCCACGCAAATTCTTCGCGAAAAAACGGAGGAACAGCTTGTGCAGGCGATTATGCCACAGGTAGATGCTAAACTGAATGAATTCGGTGTTGTAAGAAGCATTAATATGGCACTTCAGGGAACGAATTTGCTGGGAACATTATTAGGAAATCAAAGCAGTTCAAATCTTGGAAGCAACGGGCTCAGCAGGCTGGCTTCTGAACAAATGGTGAAGGGGATGTTCAATATTATCGAACAGCATGAAAAACAAAACAGAGCGACCATGTTAGGCGCATTCAGCGGAGCAGCAAATAAATAATTTTCTTCTATTTTACATAAAAATGAGCCACCCAAAGGTGGTTTTTTCTTTTAAAAAAAGCCAGACTGATAGTACATCAGCCTGGCTAAAAAAAGATTCAGAAACAAGATTCTGAAAACTCTGTAATCCGAAATTTCTTCAAATTGCATGTCCATTTCGTTTAGTATTTTTGCTTTCATTATTAGCGTATGAAAAACACTATTAGAATTCTTTTTTTACTGATATCCGCAGTTGCGATGGCTCAACCTTTTACCCGAATGGATTCATTGAAAGGTTCGGATACTGTTTTCAGAAACTTCTGGGACGTCAGGAAATATGAACTCACAGTAGAAGTAAATACCGATCGAAAATTCGTTTGTGGAAAAAATAAAATCAGTTTTGAAATAACTAAAGATATTCAAAATCCTGTTTTCCAGATTGATTTGCAACAACCGATGCAATTCAAACCTGATGATTGCGATTTGAAGAAATTCACTTTCGAAAGAGACGGAGACTTTATTTGGGTGAAAAGTAAAAAACCATACCGAAAAGGAGACCGCGATTATTTTACCCTTCATTATTCGGGACATCCAGTGATTGCTAAAAACGCGCCCTGGGAAGGCGGTTGGGTGTTTTCTGAAGATAAAAACAGAAATCCTTTCATCAGCGTAGCTCAGGAAAGCATGGGTACTTCGGTGTGGCTTCCCGTGAAAGACATCTGGAATGATGAACCCGATGAAGGCATCATTATGCAGATTAGCACGCCGAAACATTTGACAGGAATTGGAAACGGGAAACTGATTTCCGAAAAGCGTGAGAAAGACAAAAATATTTTTGTCTGGGAAGTGAAAAATCCCATCAATACCTACTCTATCGTTCCGAATATTGGAAATTATGTTCAGATTAAAGATACA
>JADMKO010000158.1:0-40090 GCA_015478785.1 Chryseobacterium sp.
CCCAACTGAATTCTGACTCCAAAACACTGTTGCCGCCAGCGGGACGTATTGTTTTTGAAAGCGATTATACCATTAGCGACAACAAGATCATTGATTTTATTGCTTCTAAAAATCATATTTCTCATCACGAAGCGAAAACCGCTCTTGAGAAAATGACGGCTTTCTGGAAAAACAAAACAGAACTTGCAGAACCTTTCGAAGCAGAAGGTCTGGGCGAATTTCAAATGCACGACGACCGGCTCCTCTTCAAAGGAAAACGGGCAGAACAAATACATCCGGATTTCTATGGCCTGGAACAAATTGTTCTCGCAGATCTTAAAAACAATCAGACAAAATCGGATACTCCAGCAAATTATCGATTTCGGAAATCGTTCTGGTGGTGGTTTCCGATCGTGATTATTACAGGAATCATTGCGTATTTTGCAGCAACACAAAAAGAACTGCTTTTCGGAGCTCCTTCTTTACAGCCAGAAGAAGTAGCAGAAGCACCACAAATACAGGAAGAAAAGAAAATAATTCCAGCAGTTTCAGACAGCATGAAAGCAGACACAATGCAAGCCGAAAATGACGCACCACAAACACCCGAACCAACATGGAAATAATAAAAAAAGCCAGCGAATCACTTACCATCATGACGAACATTGTGCTTCCCAACGAAACCAATTCGCTTAGAAATCTTTTCGGTGGAGAGCTTTTGGCAAAAATGGATCGTTGTGCTTCAATATCTGCCGCAAGACATTGCGCCAGACGAGTGGTAACAGCTTCTGTAAATCATGTTTCGTTCAATCATCCGATTCCTGAAGGCGGAATTGTCGTTTTGGAATCGAAAGTTTCCCGGGCTTTCTCGACTTCTATGGAAATTTATGTGGATGTATGGCTGGATGATCCGATTGCCGGAAAAAAAATTCATACCAATGAAGGTATTTACACTTTTGTTGCGGTAGATGAATACAACAAACCGGTTCCTATTCCGCAAGTGGAAGCAGAAACTGAAGTAGAGAAACAGCGTTACGACGCGGCATTGCGCCGAAAGGAACTCTCTCTGATTCTGTCTGGAAGAATGAAACCACAGGATTCTGTGGAACTCAAAAAGCTTTTTTCAAGTTAAAATTAATTCAAAAATGATGTTCATTCCATTTCTTAAAATGGAACGTCATCGCCATATCAAATGAAAATACTTCAGCTGGATACCAACCATCCTCTCATTACGGAACAGCTTACCGCAAACGGCTTTCAGATAGATGAGGACACTGTATCTTCTTATCATGAAATTTTAGAAAAAATAAACCGCTACGACGGCATCATCCTTCGGAGCCGCATTCCTGTTGACAAAAATTTCCTGGAAGCAGCTGAAAATCTGAAATTCATAGCCCGTGTAGGAGCCGGAATGGAAAACATTGATACCGAAACCGCCGAAAAATCAGGCATTATTCTCTTTAATGCTCCTGAGGGAAACCGCGATGCCGTAGCGGAACACGTGCTCGGAATGTTGCTTTTGCTTATGAACCGACTCAGGATTTGTTCGGATGAAGTGTGCAACGGCATTTGGAAACGGGAAGAAAACCGAAGCGATGAATTGTACGGAAAAACATTTGGCATTATTGGCTACGGAAATATGGGCAAAGCTGTTGCTAAAAGACTTTCGGGATTCGGAGTGCGCGTTATTTTTCATGATATTCTTCCCGATCTCTCGGATGAATTTGCAACTCAGGTTTCTCTAAACGAGCTGAAAAACGAAGCCGACATTCTAAGCCTTCACCTTCCGCTGACACCGGAAACTTTGTTTATGATAGATGAAAAATTTATTTCAGAAATGAAAAAAGATTTTTATTTTATCAATACCGCACGCGGAAAGAATGTGAAAACCAAGGATCTGGTAGTTGCCCTGAAATCCGGGAAAATAAAAGCCGCTGCTTTGGATGTTCTGGAATACGAACGCAGTTCTTTTGAATCTTTGGATGAAATGAATGAAGATTTACAATTCCTTTTACAGTCGGAAAAAGCACTGGTAACCCCTCACATCGCAGGCTGGTCGCACCAAAGCAAGGAAAAAATGGCACAGATTATTGTAGATAAAATACTAAAAAAATTCCGGAAGCAGTAACGCCTCCGGATTATTTTATACCGAAAGTTCGGCAATGGTAAGCTGTTGCACTTCCTCTTCGTAATGTTCCAGTTCCTTTATAATTGTGCTTTGGTCTTTTTTGAAAAATGAAGTGTTTCCAAAAACCGTTTTGTAATACAAAATTCCCTGCAGGATATTATTCCGGAAAGCTTCCAGTTTCTTCACCTGCTGAGGTTTCAGTTCCGTCGCTGCCGTCATTTGATCTGCCAGATTTCCGATGTACAGTTTCAGTTCTTTAACGAACATATTCGGACGCTGGCTGTGGTCTTCCAGACTGATTTTTCCATAAATATGCTGAATCATATCCTTCAGAGAAACCGTTTTGGAGAAATACGCCATATTCGGTCCGGGACAAATCACAACGCCCTGTTTTTGGCCTTTC
This sequence comes from Chryseobacterium sp., assembly GCA_015478785.1. Taxonomy (GTDB): domain Bacteria; phylum Bacteroidota; class Bacteroidia; order Flavobacteriales; family Weeksellaceae; genus Chryseobacterium_A. The sequence goes on from JADMKO010000158.1 coordinate 2,508, forward strand.
ACCGGAAAACCAAGTTCCAGATGTGACGCATTGGCTAAACCTACGCAAAGGCAGGCTTTCTCGGTAGCCGCAGTGTGTTCTTTATTAAATTCCTCAAAAGAAAGTTCGTTTCTGCGGTCTTCCAGTTCCTTCAGTTTCAGATCTTGATATTTTTTGGAAGCCGTACAAATTCCTTCGTTCTGGCCGTAATCTTTGCTGAGCGCAAGATATTTTTTAGGGCATGAACTTCCGGCTTTTCCAGAGGCAATTCTTTGATTTTTATAAAACTCATTTGTGGTTCCGCGAACGGTATTGAAAGGAATTCCCAAAGGAGAAATATTGCTGAGATACAGATCTTTTTCTTTCGCATCGGCCAATAATTTCCGGGTATCATCATCTACAGAAGTAGCTTCCGGAACCAACAGGAAAGGCGAACCCCAACCTACAGAATCAACTCCGTAATAATTGAGTAAAAAATCCTGTTCTTCCGAAGTTCCTACACCACCCTGCACGGTAATTTTAATTGCTGGAAATTCCGCAGGTACCGTTCTGCCCTTGCTTTCCAGCGATTTTGAAAAGAGATCGTACGCTGATGCTGCGAGTTCCTGTTTCTTTTCTTTAAATTCCTGAATGATAGGCCCCAATAACAAACCGTCTGTTGCGAAAGCGTGTCCGCCGCAGTTCAATCCGGATTCTATGCGGTATTCCGATACCCAAAGTCCTTTTTTGGCGAGGAAATTTCCCTGTATCATGGCAGAACGGAAATCGCTGACTTTCAGAACAATTTTCTTTTTGAAATTATTTTCAGCGTCGGGATAAAAATCATCAAAAGATTCCAGATAACTGTACAATCTTGGGTTCATTCCGGCAGAAAAAATTACGGAAGAACGCGCAGTACTGTTGGCAAAACCGCGTAATGCAGCATGAGCATCATTGTACATTGCTGGAAGTGGTTCGCCGTCTTTGAAGTTTTCTTTATCTACCTTGGTCATGATATTGACATCAATGCTTCCCGGATGGAAATACTGATCCAGAGCGGCTTTTACTTCATTGATATTATTTTTTCCGGATTGGATAAGATCTTCCAGTTTGTGTTTCAGTTCCGACGTTGAAGGAAGAATCGCAAGAAATTCATCAATTTTCTCTTTCTTTTCAATCATTTCCGATTTGAAAGTTTCAAATTTCTCGGTCACAACTTTATCGACAAGATTCAGATAATTTGTAATTCTTTTAGCTTTGGAATCATCTGCTTTCAGGCTTACCTGTTCGTACGGATGTTTGAATTTGGCAGCGTAAAAAGCGGTCATTCTATCGATGAGATCATCATCCATAATTGAAATAACGGAATCGATTCCGTATTGTGCTACCCGTACCGGACTGTCGATCGTGAAAGCCAGTCCCATAACCGGGATATGAAAGGTGTGTAAGTGTTTAGACATGAATAAAAAACGCGTTTATATTTGAGCCCAAAGGTAAGGATTAAGAAACGGTTAAAAACATGATTTAAACCCTAAAATAAATATTTTATTCCTTATTTTTCATTTTAATCCCGCTTTAGTTTTATAATTTTTGACGATTGCAGGATATTCATGGTTAATAAGTATTCTGTAAAACGTTGGTGAAGAATTCGTATCACCGGAATATAAACCTTTTTCAGGTTGTTAAATAAATCTTAATATTACTGTGGCCATGCGCTTCTTTGCTATAATTTGCTAAATTGCCGCTCATTTGAATGATTGGAAAATGAAGAAAAACTTTTGGCTGGTTGCGTTTCTATTTTTGTTTTTGTTTTCGTGCAAGAAAGAATCCGGAACTTTAAAAGAAGAAACGCAAACCTCTCTTCCGAATTTCGGAAACATCGAACTCGACAAAGTTTTTCAAAGACAGGACAACCGGATCGCTCATGAAGATTCCCTGCAAACGATTATTCACCATTATTATCAGAATATCTGGGAAGGAGGCGACGTTTGGGGAGGTTTTCTGATTGCCAAAGGCGACAATATTCTGTACGAGGGATATCGCGGATTTGCTCAGGATCATCAGCAGGAACCTATTACACGGGACACTCCGCTGCATATTGCTTCCATCAGCAAACCCATCACTGCGATGGCCGTCATGAAACTGGCAGAAGCAGGAAAGCTAAAACTGGAAGATACTGTGGATCAATTTTTTCCAAAATTTCCTTATCCCGGTGTTACCGTAAAATCTTTGCTGACACAACGGAGCGGGCTTCCGAAATATGAATATTTTATTGAGAAAATAAAACCTGAACCGGAAGAGCTTTCTAAAAAGTTCCTTACCAATCAGGACATTCTCAATATGATGATAAGGTACAAACCTGATGTGCTGCGTGCGCCGGAAACAGGCTTTACTTACTGCAATACCAATTATGCGCTGCTCGCCCTTATTATTGAAAAAGTAACTGCGACGCCATTTCCTTCTGCTATGGAGCAAATGGTTTTTGAACCTTTGGGTATGACAAAAACCTACATTTTTCAGGAAAAAGACACCCTTTCGGGAGCTAAATCCTTCTACAGAAACGGCCCGAAAGTTCACCCTTATGACAGATTAGACCTCATTTACGGCGACAAAAATGTATATACCACGCCGCGCGATTTGCTTTCGTTCTCCACAGCGATGTATGCCGATAATTTCCTTCGGAAAGAACTGAAAAACATGATATTCGAGCCTTATAGCAATGAAAAAAAAGGCATCAACAATTACGGAATTGGCTTCAGGATGAAAGTATATGACAACGGATCAAAGCTTACTTTTCATACCGGCTGGTGGCATGGTACCAATTCTGTTTTCGCACATCTTCCGGATAATGCTGTTACCATAGTAGCTATTGGAAATAAATTCTCCCGGCTGCCTTATTCTGCGCTGTCGCTGGCCAGTCTTTTCGGTTCTTATCCGATAGAAGCAGACCGTCTGAAGAAAAGTTTAATAGGCTCGCGAAATTCTTCCACTCTGGAAGCAGCACATTCTACTACCGTTGATGAATAATCATTAAATTTGTACAAAATTCTTTTATGAAGAAGTTGTTGCTTCTCGCTATTTTCTCTTTAGTTTTACTTTCCTGCGCCCGCGTCGGATCGCCTGTAGGTGGCGACAAAGACACTATTCCTCCGAATTTTTTGGGATCTAATATTGACACGCCAAGAGTTTTGGTTCCTCAGGATTTCAGGGAATTGAGGCTTGCATTTGATGAATATATTACTCTGAAAGATGTTAACAAAAATCTGATCATTTCTCCGCCCATCAGAAAAATACAGAAAATACTGCCTGCAAATCTGGCCACCAGAGAGGTGATTATTCAATGGGAAGATACTTTACAGGCCAATACTACTTACAGTTTCAACTTCGGAAACGCAATTCAGGATAACAATGAAGGAAATCCGTTGCCGTATTTTACTTATGCTTTTTCCACCGGCGAAAAAATTGATGATCTTTATATCAGCGGTGAAATCACGGACGGATATCAAATCAGGCCGCCTTCAAAACCTGCCAGTATTGTGATCGGACTGTATCAGGTAAAAGATACAATGGACTATCGCCAAAAACCGTATTACATTACCCGTGCAGATGATGACGGATATTACGAACTGAATTACATTTCGCCCGGAGAATTCCGTGTCATTGCTTTTGAAGATGAAAATGGAAATTCTGTTTACGATCCCGGAAAAGAAAAAGTAGCTTTCCGGAAAGAACCTGTAAAAGTAGATTCCTCGGTGTCCGGTCTGAATATGAAACTTTTTCCTTCTCGAAAACCTTTAAAATATTTAGAAATGAAACCGATGGACGGCGGTGTCGTGATGCTTTTTGAAGGGAATCCGCCATCTGTAGCGGTAAAATCTGTGAGTGAAAAACTTAAAGAATACAGAGTAACTCACCGTCCGACTTCAGATTCTGTAAAAATCTGGTTCAATGCAGCAGCACAAAATATTGGCGTAAATACCACCGAAAATGTAAGGTTGAGTTATGATACCGGAAGCCGACAGGATACAGTATCACTATTTTACAAACACAACGAAAAAACAGAAATGCTGATTGAAAACCGAAGTGGTAATTTACTTCCTCCCAAGTCGCCTTTCAGGATCAGTTCTAATTTTATGATTGATAAAATTCAACCCGAAAAATGGACGCTCACCCTTGACAGCTTAACTGTAGAACCTTTCACAGCGAAAATTTCAGAAACAAATCCGTATCAAATTCTTGTGGAAGCGAATTTTCAGGAAGGCCAGAAATACCGGCTCACAGTTCCCAGTAAAACGGTGTCTTCCTTCTACGAATCGACCAGCAAACCTATGCGTTTTGATTTTGAGGCGGATCAATTACAGAATTTTGGAAGCATTACTTTTCAACTGGCCAACAAACCGGAAGGCAAATTCTGGCTTCAGTTGCTCAACAGCAATGAGGAAGTGGCTTACAGCAAATATACTGATCAGGAAAATGTGAAATTTGATATCGTAAAACCCGAAGAATATTTTGTAAGAATTCTGGTAGATAACAACGAAAATGGCCTTTGGGAAGGCGCAGATTTTCAGAAAGAAATTTTCGCCGAAGACGCTTACATCTTTTACAAAAAAATAAGCGCACGCCCCCTTTGGGAAATTGTAGAACCCTGGGATTTGACCGATCCACGAAAACTGGATCCTCAAAAACCGGCGGCTCCTGCTGCGCAACAAAATCCGGCAACACCTCGGACTACAACGCCAAGAAATACCAATCAGCCAATACAGGCGACACCTCAGCAACGGCCACAACTCCAAAGACGATGATAAAAAAAACCGGAAAAATAATACTTTGGGTTATCGCCATTTTTGCTGCCATGCAACTGATCCCGATCGATCGGACCAATCCTCCGGTAGATCCTGAAAAAGATTTTATTCAGGTGATGAACACGCCTCCCAAAATATCTGGGCTTTTGAAAAGAGCCTGTTACGACTGTCATTCTTTCGAAACCGAATATCCGCGGTACGCTTATGTTGCGCCGGTTTCGTGGTCGGTAAAACATCATATCAATGAAGGCCGTGAACACGCCAATTTCTCAATTTGGGATAATTACAATCAGGATCTGAAAAAAAATATGCTGGAAAAAGCAGCACAAAATATTGACTCCCGAAAAATGCCGATTCCCGGATATATTGTCTATCATCCTGAAGCCAATCTTTCGGAAGCCGAACGACAATTGCTGATCAATTATTTCAAAGAACTGCTGACATCAGAAGCGTATCGATAAGGTTTTTTCACTTGCATTTCGAGAAAAACAGAACTTCTTTTATCATTGCTCCGGAAGATCTTTATCAATTATTTTGAGTATTTTTGAAAAAAATCCGCACTATGACTTTTAGAAATCTTTGTATTGGTTCAGGAATGCTGATGTTGGCTTCCTGCACTACACAAACTATGAAAATAACACCGTCCTACCCTGAAACAAAGAAAATTCAGCACACAGACACTTATTTCGGCGAAAACGTGGAAGATCCATATCGCTGGCTGGAGGACGACCGCGCTGCAGATACCAAAGACTGGGTTCAGCGGCAGGCCGCGTTTACAGGAGATTATCTTTCTAAAATACCGTTACAGTATGACTTGAGATCTCAGCTCAAAAATATCTGGAATTATGAAAAAGTTTCGGCTCCATTTAAAGAAGGCGATTATACTTATTTCTATAAAAATGATGGGCTACAAGCTCAATCAGTACTTTACAGAACAAATAAAAATGGGAAAACCGAAGTGTTTCTGGATCCGAATAAATTTTCCACTGCAGGAACCACTTCTTTAGCCGGAGTTTCTTTCAATAAAAAAGGAAATCTGGTTGCTTATCGCATTTCTGAAGGCGGTTCCGACTGGAATAAAATCATCATCATGGATGCGGTGAGCAAAAAGCAGATTGATGAAACATTGGCAGATGTGAAGTTTTCCGGTGTTTCATGGCGCGGCGATGAAGGTTTTTATTATTCCAGCTACGATAAACCTGACGGAAGCGCGCTTTCTGCCCAAACCGATACCCACAAAATTTATTTTCACAAACTGGGAACACAGCAGAAACAGGATGAATTAATCATTGGCGGAGAAAATTTTAAAAGAAGATACCTTTCCGCAGAAGTATCTGATGACCAGCGCTTTCTGATTTTAAGCGCTGCCAATGCCACAAACGGGAACGAATTGTACATCAAAGACCTGAAAAATCCGAAATCGGACTTCATCGCTATACAAAAAGGCTTTGATCATAACACGGATTTTGTTCACAGCAAAGGCGACATTATTTATATGATGACCGATAAAAATGCACCTAACCGAAGACTTGTAAAAACACAGATTACCAATCCTACGGCATGGTTAGACGTCATTCCTGAAACTGAAAATGTATTGAGTGTTTCCACAGGCGGCGGATATTTTTTCGCAAGATATATGAAAGATGCCGTCACTTCTGTAAAACAGTTTGATGGAAACGGCAAAATGATTCGTGATATTCAACTACCGGGAATTGGAACCGCCGGCGGATTTAGCGGAAAAGAAACGGAAAAAGAACTTTATTATTCGTTTACCAATTACATTACTCCGGGAACCATTTATAAATATCAGGCTGAAATCGGAACTTCCGCCGTTTATTATCAGCCGAAAGTAAATTTTGATCCGAAACAATATGTCTCTGAACAGGTTTTTTATACCTCGAAAGACGGCACCCGGATTCCAATGATGATTTCTTATAAAAAAGGACTGAAAAAAGACGGAAAAAACCCAACCATTCTCTATTCCTACGGAGGATTTAACATCAGTTTGCAGCCCGCATTTTCAGTCGTGAATGCAATCTGGATGGAAAACGGCGGCATCTACGCAGTTCCCAATATCCGCGGTGGTGGTGAATACGGCAAAAAATGGCACGATGCAGGAACCAAAATGCAGAAGAAAAATGTTTTTGAAGATTTTATTGCAGCCGGAGAATATTTGCAGCAGCACGGCTATACTTCCCCTGATTATATGGCACTTTCCGGCCGTTCCAACGGTGGACTTCTCGTAGGTGCTGTGATGACGATGCGTCCGGATTTGGCCAAAGTTGCGTTCCCGGGAGTTGGCGTTCTGGATATGCTTCGTTATAATAAATTTACTGCCGGAGCAGGCTGGAGCTACGACTACGGAACTGCTGAAGACAGCCGAGAAATGTTCGATTATTTAAAATCGTATTCGCCGGTTCACAATGTGAGGAAAGGCGTTTGCTACCCTTCCACCATGGTGATTACAGGCGATCACGACGACCGTGTGGTACCTGCGCATTCTTTCAAATTCGGTGCTGAATTACAGGAAAAACAATCTTGTAAAAATCCGGTTTTAATGAGAATTGAAATCAATGCAGGACACGGAGCCGGCAGAAGTACCGACCAGGTGATTGGCGAAAATACTGATCTTCTGAGTTTTGCACTTTTTGAAATGGGCATCAGAAACCTGAAGCCGTAATTTATCACGCTAACAAAAATGCCTTTCAAAAAAAATGAAAGGCATTTTTCATGGGATTATTCCAATGATTAATCACTCTTCCAGCCAGCCTTTTTCGCCAAAATATTTTCTGAATTTCTGAATTTTAGGGCCGACGACTGCGCTGCAATAAGGCGTGTTTGGATTCGCAGAATAATAACCCTGATGATACGTTTCCGCAGGCCAGAATTTTTCTAATTTGGTGATTTCTGTAACATACTTCCCTGTCCATTTTCCGGATGCTTCAGATTTTTTAACAGCATCTTCTGCTTTTTTCTTTTCCGTTTCATCATTGTAAAAAATAACCGAACGGTACTGCGTTCCAATATCATTTCCCTGTCGGTTGAGCTGGGTAGGATCGTGAAGGAAAAAGAAGATTTCCATTAGTTGTTCATAGGAAATAATTTTGGGATCATAGGCGATCTGTACCACTTCGGCATGTCCGGTTTCGCCGGTGCAGACTGCTTCATAAGTTGGATTCTCCACTATACCGCCGGAATATCCGGACACCGCTTCATGTACGCCTTTCAGCATGTTAAAACAACTTTCAACACACCAGAAACATCCACCACCAAATACAATATATTCAAGATTATTTTTATCCATATTCAAATTTTTAAACTGATTATGAGGTTGATTCTTTTCCTGTCCGTTACAGGAAATCAACAAAAAACACCATATAGAAAAAAGAAATTTCCTCACGTTAGTATAACGTTTTCTGTTCTGTTTTATTTGAAAAATATGAAAACCTTATTCTGTAACAGATTGCCCTTCTTCGTGTACCGTTCCCGCAAAGAAATTTTCTAATTCCTGCAAGGTTTCCGGATTGGTCATAATATCTTTCACGACCATCCCTTTATTCAACAGAACAATTCTGTTGCTTACTTCGGTAGTATGCGCAAGATCATGGCTGGAAATCAAGAAAGTAACCTGTTCTTTCTGAGACCATTCTCTGATTAATTTTTTAAGTTTAATCTGTGTTGAAGGATCCAGATTCGCGAAAGGTTCGTCCAGAATAATAATTTCCGGCTTCCCGATGAGCGCTCCTACAATTCCTACTTTTTTTTGGTTTCCTTTGGAAAGGTCTCTGATGTATTTTTTAGCATTCAGAATTTCTCCGTTGAAAAAATCGGTAAATTGTTTCAGAAACTCATCTACCGCAGGTTTCGACTGACCGCGGAGTTCACCAAGAAAATAAAAATATTCTTCAGGAGTCAGATAACCGATCAAAAAACTTTCATCAATAAATGCTGAGGTTCTGTTTTTCCATTCTTCCGATTCATTCACTTTGACACTAGCGATACAAACCGATCCTGAACTGGGATGTATCAAATCCAGCAGCAGCGAGAATAAAGTGGTTTTTCCGGCACCATTATTTCCTACCAATCCGAAACTTTCGCCTTTGGGAATTTCAAGATGAATGATGTCCAACACTTTTTTGGCTCCGTAAACTTTAGATATATTCTGAATTACAATCATTTTATTACTTTTTAAAAATTACGATTATGTTGTTTTTTTAAATGCTTCCAGGGTGGAGTATTTCTCTGTTCTGTATGCTTTTACAATTTGATCAAAAATGATATTGCGCATCAAAAAGCCGATGAGTCCCAACAAAGCCAAAGCTCCCACTGCGGCATACATCCCGAAAAAATATTTCATCCCGGCAAATACGACCATCGGCAACAACATCTGAGGAATCATCATGAGCATCACTTTAAAATTAAAATTATTCTTGCTCCCGCTGAAACTTTTCGTACTGGAATTCAGGTCTACAGGCTGTTTATTAAAAGCTCCAGCCAAAAGTGTCAGGTAAGAATTCACTCCGAGATTATACAGGCCGCCTGCCAAAATCGTGAGATACACTTCCCAGCCAAAATAAAGATACGCAGTAGAAAGAATCATAGAAATCAAAATTCCAATAATAATCAGCGACCATTTTGCTTTCAGATATTGTTGGTACGGAACGTTTTGCGTCATCATCAGAGGATAATAAGAGCTGTCCCAGGCAGGAACCCGCTGCCCGAACATCATCATAAAACCGCCGGTAACGAAAATAGCCGCAAACAGTTTCATGAAGTCCGATTCGTACATTGAATTAAAGAAAAGCAACCCGTAAAAAAGAAAGAAGAATCCTGAAATCATTGCAGCACGCGCGGCTTTGCTTCTTTTCAGCAAGCGGACATCATTGTTCAAAAATGTCCCTATAACGCCAAATTTGTTTAGAAATTCGATATTTTCGGTTTTGCCTTCTGCTTTCTTTAATTCAAGGCCCTGATCTAAATAGAAATTTTGCCTGATGACCTTGTGAGTGTAATAAGCAGAGGCTCCTGCGAGCAAAATAGGAATTAAAAACAATCCGGGAATACTGTACAAACTATAAAAAATCGTCTCTGAAAACTGAGTAAGCTGAATAACACCATAATATTCCAGAGCTCCAAATAAAATCACCATTCCCGCGACGGAATAAAAAACAGAATTTTTTCCGTTCAATAAAATATTAAGGAAATTATTGAAATAAAATACAAACAGAATCCCGATCACGAACATCAATACACCTGCGAAACTGAATCCATCAATCACAAGCAAAACAGCAAACGGAATCAGAAAAAGCAGGTTTCCCCAATTGAAAAAGTGAAAAAAGGTTTTCAGAATGGTGTAATTGACCAGTTTATTTTTCGGAATATTTTGTCCAAGAAATGGCTTGATGTTCTGCGTCGGCATTTGCTGAATGAAATACCTGAGCACCAGATCGAACGCCCAATAATACAGAAAAAACCGGCAAAACAACAGCAAAGGATCGGTTTGCAACTCTTCTTTAGCAAAGAAGAAAAGCAGAAAAGGCATCGCCATGAGCATCAAAGCAAAATACACAATACTGAAAAACATCAGGATTCTGAGCGCTAAATTGGTCCCGAATTGTGGATTGCGTAGAAAGTTTTTAAATTCTAACCGTAGTAAACGTCGGTACATAACATTTTTATTTGATAAGTCAATATAATACCAAAAATGTTACAGAATACAAGATTTGGAATATTATTTCATCAGTTCGGCAGCCTGTTGCAGCGCAGCTTCCGTAACTCTGGAACCGGACAAAAGTTGTGCAATTTCCTGAAGTTTCTGGTTTTGATCAAGATGAATAATCTGAGTTTGCGTTTTTCCTGAAACTTCAGTTTTTATCACTTTGTAATGTGCATCACCTTTCGCGGCAACCTGCGCCAAATGCGTAATCACGATAAGCTGCATGACGCCGGCCATTCCCCGCATCACGTTGCCCATCTCTTCTGCAATCTTACCGGAAACTCCTGTATCAATTTCGTCCAGAATCAAAGTAGGAAGTTCGGAATTTTCAGCCATGATTTTTTTGATGGCGAGCATTACCCGGGAACGTTCGCCGCCGGAAACAGCGTGTTGAATATTCTTCAGCGGAAAACCGGAATTGGCCTGAAAAAGAATTTCAATTTTGTCTTTACCAAAAAAATTAAACGAATCGGCAGGCGACAGCTGTACTTTTATCCGGGCTTTTTCAAGGCCCAATTTGCCGAGAAGCGCTTCCATTTTCTCTCCGAAAATATCCGCCGCCACTTGTCTGTTTTTTGTAAGTATTGCTGTTTGCTGACTCATTCGTTGATAAAGATCGGTCAGCATTTTTTCGGTGGTTGTGATCAAGTTTTCCAGATCAGCGAAATTGCTTTGCTCAGCATTCAGCTCATCGCGAATGCCAATCAATTCCTGAATTGTATTGACATTATGTTTTAAAAAAAGCAGATTTATTCTGTTGATTTTACCACTCAGTTCCTCGTAAAGTTCCTGATTAATGTCAATCTGTTCCGCTTTATTCTGAAGTTCAAATAAGATATCTTTCAGTTCCACAAAATTCTCTTCAAACCGCGTCAGCAGTTCTGAAAATTCATGGGAAAGCCCGGCTACTTTCGAAATCCGGTTTTTGGAATCCAACATCGCATCGAGAATCCCGATTTCTTCAGCATCAAAACGAGCGAAAATCTGCGCCAAATTTTCAGAAATCGCCCCGGCATTTTCCTGTGTAGAAATTTTCTGCTGCAAGTCTTCAAGATCAGTTTCATCCAAATTCGCGTCCTGAAGTTCAGACAAAATAAAAGACTGATAATCAGACTCTTTATTGCTACGCTCCAATTGAGATTTCATCTCTGTGAGTTTCCTTTCCAGCAATTTAGCTTCAGAAAAATCCTTTTGATAACGATTCGTAAGAAGCCTGTTTTCTGAAAGTCCGTCAATGATACTGAACTGATATTCTTCCTTAAAAAGATCGGAAGTTTCAAACTGCGAATGTATATCCACGAGTTTTCCGGAAAGCTGTTTCAGAATATCCAGCGTCACCGGAATGTCATTGACAAACGCTCTTGACTTGCCTGAGGGAAGAAGTTCCCGACGAATAATCGTTTGAGGTTCAAAGTCAAGATCATTTTCCTGAAAAAAAGACTGCAAATTATCCGATATTGAAAATTCTGCCTCAACAATACTTTTTTCTTCAGTTTCGGACATGGATCTGATGTCGGCCCTTTCGCCCATAATCAGCCTCAAAGCGCCTAAAATAATCGATTTTCCGGCTCCGGTTTCACCGGTAATCACCTGCAATCCTTCGCTTAAGGAAATTTCAAGCGAGTCGATAAGGGCAAAATTCCGGATAAAAATTTTTGAAAGCATTCAGAAACCGTTTCAATGTGAATAAAATCTATTGAGCCTGTAAATTTAAGACTTTCAGAAGGATTTAGAAAATGAAAACCGACACCAATTTCAGGAAATAAAAGACTTATTTCGGGAGATCGGGATCATTTCCACTTATTCCATTTGCTGTCAATATTTTTTGGAGAGAGTGTCACCATCAGTTGTTTCAGGTCATTCATATTCACTGCTCCATTATTCGTAGAATCAAAAATACTGTAGATTTCATTCGCTTTCGTATCAAGAAAAAGATTGATTGCGTAATTCTGTTGGAAAGTGTTTTCGTAGAGTTTCAGTTTCATCAGCCCGTCTGCAATTATTTTCTTTGGGCCAGCCTGATCCTGATTATAAAGATTATCCAATCCGGAACGATGATAGGAATAGAAAACACTCCTCAAATTGTTCAGGTTGGGATTAATAATTCCGTCGATTAACGATCCTCGGCTTCGCGGCCCTTCAATGACGGACCACCCTTCAAAGCCTTTATTCATAGCATTCCTTGAAATCTGCTGTGCTTTATTAAACCATTGTTGTCCACCCAAAGACTGAAAACTATCTCCGTCGTATCCCAAAACGAGATAGGCATAAAAACTAATAATATCGGTAAGATTTTTCCCGGAAAACTGTCTTTCGTTGAAAATCAAATTCTCATTTTCTACGTATTCAAAAACAATCTGGGTATCATTAATATTGATCAACGGTGATTCATAAGTGCTGTTGAAAACAGGCCGCACTGCCTGTACTACAAGGCTTCCGTTGAACTTATTTCCTTCTCTCCCGGTAATGACAAAGGCAAAATTGGATTTTACTTTTTCAAAATTCTGAAGTTTCTTGCCGGTCCAACTGGTGTTGTTGATAAAATCACGAATGTTTTTCTCCAGCGTTTTATAAACCTGCTGATTACTGCCGCCCAATTGCTGTGCATTAACAGTGACATTGGCGAAAATTTCCTGTGAAAAAGCCAATTGAGCAGAGAGAAAAACGATAAATAAAATAAAAAATCTTTTCATGGATAACCGGTTGAGTTTCAAAACGGAAAATTAGTCAAATTATTTTAAAAATTCATCTTCAATACAATTCAGAATATCGCGAGCCACTTCTTTCTTGGATTTCAATCCAAAACTTTTTTCTGAGTTTTGAGTCAATATTTTCACTTTATTGGTATCGTGCCCAAATCCGGCTCCCGCTTCCCGAAGCGAGTTGAGAACGATAAGATCCAGGTTTTTTTTGTTTAATTTCTCCTTTGCATTTTCCACCTCATTTTGTGTTTCGAGAGCAAAACCCACCAATATTTGGTTTTTTTTCCTTTCGCCCATCGCTTTCAGAATATCCGGATTTTTAACCAAATTCAGGGTCAGATGATCTTCTTTCTTTTTGATTTTTTCACCTGCTGTTACTTCCGGCGCATAATCCGCTACGGCTGCACTGGCAATCGCAATATCACAGGTTTCATAATCATCAAAAACTTTATTTGCCATTTCTTTTGCGGAAGTAACACGGTGAATTTCAATATTGGAATGTTCTGGTTTTAATGCAGTCGGCCCGGAAATTAAGATGACTCTCGCTCCTCTTTTCGCTGCTTCTTCCGCTAAGGAAAAGCCCATTTTTCCCGAGGAATGATTTCCTATAAACCGAACGGGATCAATGGCTTCATAGGTTGGGCCGGCGGTAATAAGAACCGTTTTGCCCATTAACTTTCTTGAAAATGAAAAAAAATCTTCAACTGCGCTGAGGATGGTTTCAGGTTCAGCCATTCTTCCTGTTCCGAACAATCCGCTGGCCAGTTCACCTTCTTCCGCCGGAATAATAAAGTGCCCAAAATCTTCTGCCATTTCCAGATTTTGTCTTGTGGAAGGATGTGCATACATATCGAGATCCATTGCTGGTACAATAAAAACAGGACATTTTGCTGACATATATGTAGCGATAACGAGATTATCACAAATCCCGTGAATCATTTTCCCAAGCGTATTCGCTGTGCAAGGTGCAATCAGCATGAGATCTGCCCAAAGAGCCAGTTCTACATGACTGTTCCATAGGCCGTTATTTTCAAAAAAATCCGAATAAACAGGCTTTTTGGAGAGTGTAGATAAGGTTGCTTTGGTGACAAACTGTTCTGCGGAAGCTGTCATAATCACCTGAACTTCTGCTCCTTTCTTAATAAAGTCGCGCACCAGAATATTAATCTTATATGCAGCGATGCCTCCCGTTACCGCAATTAATATTTTCTTGTTTTGAAGATTCATTTCTGTGGAAATTTAGTTTACTAATTTAGCGATTTTACAACTTGCAGAAAAACAAAAGCCACAAAACGGTGCTTTTGTGGCTGTATTATTCTTTAGAGAATGAGAAAATATTTAGTTTCTCTCTTCTGTTTTTCTATAATAAATCTCATCATCCAGCCATTCGCGGATGGCAATAGAAGTCGGTTTGGGCATTTTTTCATAATGCTTGGAAATCTCGATCTGTTCTCTGTTTTCGAACACTTCTTCCAGCGTGGCATTGTGTACTGCGAATTCATCCAGCTTGTTATGAAGTTCTGTCCGGATTTCTGCATTAATTTGCTCTGCTCTTTTTCCCATGATGACGATGGCTTCATAAATGGAACCTACATTTTCTTCGATTTTATCTCGGTCGTAAGTAATGGTATTTATTTCTGCTTTGGAATCTTTTATGCTCATTTTCAAGGGTTTTTACGAATATTAAAGTCTGCAAATGTAAGGATTATTTTTGAATTGGTAAAGTGATGGCTGGCGGAGGCGTACTGGTTTTCACACTGTCGCGCAATGCCTGCCTTGCTGTTTTTTCACTTTCCGCAGCGTTTTTCTCAGCTTCTTTCTGTTGTCTTGCCAATAACGCAGCTTTATTGTTTTCTACCTGTTGCTGTTCTTTTGCGAAATTTTCTTTTTCTCTCAAAAGTTTTTCTCTCAAGTCAGCGGCTGTTTCAGCTTGAGAAGATCCCGGAAGTTCTTTCTCTACCTGTCGTGTGAATGCCAAAGCACTTTCTATTCTTTCCTGTTTCAAGTCGTAGATGGAATTCATAGCGAGTTCTGAACGGGATTCCAGAATCAGGTCATAAATCGCAGGGCGAAGTTTCGTAGCCGGATAGTCTTCTAAAACGTTTTCCAAAGCTGTGTTAGCAGCTCTGTATTCCCCCATTTTATAGTACTGCTTCCCGTTTTCAAATGCCTTATATTCCAGCTTGTAAGAAAGTTCTTCAATAAGTTTGTTGATATTGACGCCTCTTTCCGAATTCGGATAATTATTCAGGAAATTCTGAAGTTCGTTGATGGCTAATTCTGTACTGGACTGATCCAGATTATAATCCATCGAACCTTCATAATAGCAAAGTGCCGACATGTAAGAAGCCTCTTCTCTTCTGGGATCCTGAGGAAAAGTGACAGCAAAATTCTTGAACTGATGCCCGGCCAGTTTATAATTTTCATCATAATAATTGGCATAAGCAGAATTGAAAACGACATTCGGGGCATCATCTGTTCCTGCTACCAGATTAGAAAGTCTTTCATACAGTGCGATCGCTTTTGGCCATTTCTTATTGGCGAAATGTTCATTGGCAACATTCAGGATAAAGTTCTTGTCTGCACTTTTCAGGGCTTGGTCGTGACGCGTATTACACGATGCTACAATAAATAAAGCAATAAGAACAATAAGATATTTTTTCATAATTTTTTTACTGCGAGACTCTGAAATTGATGATTCCGTCTGCCAGTCTGCAAAAATATAATTTTTTTGTCAAAAGCATTGTTTTTATGATTATTTAACTCAATTATTCCGTTACAAAACCCAACAATGTAAAAACAGACAACAATACGGTGGCTTTTATCTTCTTTTCTGCTTCTTTTAGGTACTGCGCATCATCCTTGTGCGGAACGTACAGTTCAACGAAATTTCGGTTTCTGATCGCAAAAAGCGTTGTTCCCAAAACGATATATAAAAGCTCTTCCGATTTCGGTGCAAAAGTAAATACTCCTGAAGCTAGTCCATTTTTGGTAACCTCGTCCAGTTTTGAAGCGCATATTTGGTAAAAAACCAGCAAATCTTCCTTCAGATGCGCATTATGCCGAAGTTCCTGAGTGATAAAACCATAAAAGAAATTGTACTTGAACATTTGGGAAACCAGATATTTCACAATTTCTTTCATCTGCATTTCCGGCTTTCCATCAGTAATCGTTCCTGTAAATTCGGCAAAATTGGCGATAGCGCGCTGCAACCTGTATTCATAAAGCTGTGACATCATTTTGGCTTTCGATCCAAAATAATAGGAAATCATAGCTACATTAATGTTGGCTTTTGTTGAAATATCGCGAACGGAAGTTCCCTCAAATCCTTTTTGAGCAATAAGTTCTTCGGCAACTTCCAGAATATGGATTTGTTTGTCAGAGAATTTTTTTCTCATATCATGTTTTGGTAAATTTAATCATTTTAGCGGAATCGCAAGAAAATTGAAATTTCTGTATTTTTGAAGATGATTTTCTTTGATTTTCATCATCACAACAAAAATTCTGTTTCGGGAATTTACAATGCTGAACTAGGTGAACACCCTTCCTCAGGTATTTTCTCCGCTGGCATACATCCTCATCAGATTTCCGGCCATAATCATGAAACAATAAAATGGCTCTATGAAATTGCACAAAAAGAAAACTGCGTCGCCATCGGTGAATGTGGATTAGACGGGTTGCTCGCCACAGATTTTCAGTTGCAGAAAGAAATTTTTCACCGTCAAATTCTGTTAGCGAATGAGGTGAACAAGCCCGTCATCATCCATTGTATAAGAAGATTTTATGAGCTGATTCCGTTTAAAAAAATTGCGAAGATCCCGATGATCATTCACGGATTTAACAAAAAAGAGCAGCTGGCAAAAGATATGTTCAAGCATGATTTTTACCTTAGTTTTGGGAAATCTGTCCTGCACAATTTATCTTTGCAAAAATTACTGGAACAGTTCCCGGTGCAAAAAATGTTTCTGGAAACTGACGGCCAGGATTTTGAAATCGAATTGCTGTACAGAAAAACAGCCGAACTGAAAAAAATGACGCCCGAAGAACTGCAGGAACAAATATTCACCAACCTGAACAAGATTGGGATTCCTGTTCCTGAATGAGAAAATAAAAATATATGATGAATAAAAATTGGCTGGAACGTACGGAACTTCTGGTGAAGGAAGAAGGCATTCAAAAACTTCAAAATGCCAACCTTTTGATTATTGGATTAGGTGGAGTCGGTTCCTTTGCAGCAGAATTTCTAGCGAGAGCCGGTGTGGGCAAAATAACCATTGTTGATGGCGATACGGTGGACATTACAAACATCAACCGTCAACTTCCAGCCTTGCATTCTACCGTTGGAAAAATGAAAACTGAATTGGTCGCCGAACGGCTTATGGACATTAATCCCGAACTTCAGCTTACTATAATCAGTACATTTCTGAATCCTGAAAACATGGATGAAACGCTGGACGAACAAAATTTTGATTATATTCTGGATTGTATTGACAGTGTCAGCCCCAAAATCAGCCTGATAAAAGCAGCAAAAAAAAGAAAAATCAAAGTGATAAGCTGCATGGGAGCCGGCGGAAAAAAAGATCCAAGCAAAGTATTGGTTCGTGACTTGAGTAAAACGAACAATTGCTACCTTGCAAAACAAATAAGAAAACGCCTGAAAAAAGAAAGCAATATCGTAAAAGGAGTGAAATGTGTTTTTTCCAGTGAACTTCAGGACGAAAAAAGCCTTAAATTGACCGACGGGACCAACTATAAACGTTCATTCTATGGGACCAACAGTTATATTCCTGCTTTATTCGGGTTGTATGCCGCCGCTGAAGTCATTAATTATCTTGTAAAAAAAGAAACGCTCCATTGAAACCGCAAGGATATCCCAAAAAAGAAAAACTGAAACAGAAGAAAGAAATTACGCTGCTTTTCGAGCAGGGAAAATGGACTTCTTTTGGCAGACTTCGGATCATCACTTTTTATCCTTCTGACGTTTCCGAAGGAGTTTCAGAGCATAGAATTGGCTTCTCCGTTTCAAAGAAAAATTTCAAAAAAGCCGTAGACCGAAACCGGATTAAAAGGTTGCTGAGAGAGGCTTACCGTTTAAATAAGAAAAAACACACGGATGCTTTCGGGAATAATTCTGTAGCGATGCTGTTTTGGGCTTCTAAGAAATTTCCCGCTCATTATCAGGAAGTTGAGAAAGAGTTTATAAAACTTTGTGAATCGCAGCTAAATAATTGACATCCATTTATTTCTGAAAGAACATCCGGATAGCTACGATGAACATCAGTACAGCAAATATTTTCCTAAGCGCATCCTGAG
Source organism: Chryseobacterium sp. (assembly GCA_015478785.1). Classification (GTDB taxonomy): domain Bacteria; phylum Bacteroidota; class Bacteroidia; order Flavobacteriales; family Weeksellaceae; genus Chryseobacterium_A. The sequence continues at coordinate 20,999 of JADMKO010000158.1, forward strand.
AAAGGGAAATGGCGGTTTTGCTTCCCAGATAACTTCCCAATACAAAACCACAGCACAGCAAAAGTGCAGTTTTTATATCAACATTTCCTGTTTTATGATAATTCATGACCCCAAAAATTCCCACAGGAATCATGAGTAACGCAAGGGTTGTTCCCTGAGCTTTATGCTGAGTAAAACCGAAAAAAAGCACCAACACAGGAACCATAATAATACCGCCGCCGATGCCGACCAAACCACTGAGATATCCGGCTAACAAACCGAGAATCACCAAGCCAATAACCATAGTTGTGCTGTCCATTTTCATCTTTATTGAGGGTTTCGCAGGCTTTTTACTTCCTGCATTTTTTCCATGAAATACTGTTCTTTCTCCGGATGTTTTTTACTCAATATCTCATAAGCCTGAATTGCCTTGGCATAGAGCTTCTGCTCCGTATAAATCTTAGCCAGGGTTTCTGTCATCAGATGTGAAATATCATCCTTTTTTTCTTTAATGATATAGCTGCCTTCGTCTCTCAACTGCGAAATTTTAGGTTCGCTCTCTATAAATTTTTCAATCGCCTTGGCTTTAACTTTTTGCACTGATTCCTCAGGCTTAGAGGATGTACGATCAATTTTCAGCCAGTTTTGCCAAGTGTTAAGAAAGTGCGGAACATTACTTTTATCGTGTTCTTCAGGTTTCTCCTGAGTTTTTTCTCCGGCTTTATCCATCGTGGAAATGGTCGGAGCAAAAAAGGAAACATTCATCACGGGAAGTTCTTTTTCTTCAGCGGATTCCGTCGAATCATTCCCAATTTTCTCATCTGATTTTTCGGTTTTTTCCTGATGAATTTTTGGTTCTTCATCTTGCTGTTTTGAAGCTTCAATGAGCGCATCCGGTTTCGCATTGCTCACCTCCATAGGTTTCCAAGAAGATTCCTGATTGGGTTTTTCCGGCTCTGATCCGGTTTTATTTTCCTCTTTTATTTCTGCTTCATCAATTTTCTCTGCCGGGATATCCTGCTCTTTTTGGGAAACGGCGAAAGGCTGCGTTTCTCCAAAACTTACTTCCGTATTTTCTTCTTCAATTTCGGGCTTCGGCTGTTCTTTCGTTTGCAGATTTTCCCTCGCCTTTTTCTCTTTTATTTTGCGTTCTACTTCTTCCACCAGCTTCCGCATTTCCTCTTCATGTTTGCTCAGCTTGGGTTTCGGAAGTTCAGAAACTGCTTCTTTCTCCTTCCCGGGATTCATTTTAATATCAGGGAGAAATTCTGCCGTTCTGTGAAAACTTAAAACCGAAGGATCCTGCACCGTCGTTTTATCCTGAGGCATATTATTTTCTTCAACTTTGGCTTCCGGACTTCCGGCAACAGGATCGGCAGAAGCTTTGGTGTGAATTGTTTTATTTTCTTCCGCTTCCAGTTGTTTGGTAATTTCCATTGTTGGCGCGGTTTCTTCTGTAAAAATTGCCGGTGCTTTCATCTCAGGATCAGCTACAACAATTTGTCCGGATTCCTGCGAGGCTTCCAAATCTATTTTCGGTGCTTCCTTTCCCATAAAGTCTTCTTCACCTTCAAAAAGAATACGGTTCAGTTCGCCATTAACATACACAGGCTCAGGTTTTGGGGCAACAGACGGAAGCGGCGAAGGAATTTTTTCAACGGTTTCCTGAGGAATAATCTCTATATTTTCTGAAGGAATTTCTGTTTCTATTTCTTTTGCTTCAGCGACAGGAGTTTCTGTTTCAGAAATTCCTTCAGAAGTTTCATTTTTAATTTCAGCTTCCTGAGGTTTAGCAACGGGTTCTCCATTAATCAGATGATACAGGATTTTTTTATCCGTCGTATAAGCCGCTGTTTCTGAAAGTCTTTGCTGATAATTTTCGGCATCAAACTTAGAAGTCCCCAAAAGATATAACGCTCTGAAACTCTGAATATAGGGTTTGGATCTTATTTCTTCTTTCAGCAGGTTAAGATCTTCCGGCTGCAGCAGTTCTTTATTTTTGATTAACTCTATGATTCTCGCATTCATAATTTACCAGTTGGCTACAATATCATTAAAAATTTTGTTGATAATCCGCTCATTTACAAGCTTTACCTGAGCTGTTTCTATTTGTTGAATATCCAGATCGCTTGCAAAAACGGCTTCGTCAGAAAAAACCCTGTCGAAACTTTTGTCAGGCTCAATTCTGTTTTCATAATGCACTTTTACGGTAATTGTCAGTTTGTTTTGTGCCGCCTGAATATTTCCGCCCGGTGCATTCACAGAGGAGGAAATCGTCGTTGGCGTTATGCTGTAATCGGTGATTTCACCTTCAATCAGAATATCGGGATTTTCCTTGGTTCCTTTCAGTGTGGTTCTTTGCAAAAATCTGTTCTGTATATCCGTAGAAAACTGTTGCGCCAGCTGTGGGTTGTTCAGCGGTGCATTATTAATAAATTCATTGATCTGAATCGTTTGGGTTTCAGGGCTGAGTGAAGATCCCGTAAAACTGTAGCAAGACGATAGAATGGAAAATATTACCAGAAAAAAGAAATATGTTAAATGTCGAAATTTCATCTTCAGTCTTCTAAATTGTATTGTTTTATTTTTCTGTATAATGTCCGTTGGGAAATGCCCAGTTCATCAGCAGCTTTGTTGCGTCTGCCTTTGTGTTTTTCCAAAGCTTTTACAATCAGCTCTCTTTCATTATTCTGTAGCGAAAGGGAAACCGGCTTTGCTTCTTCCACTTCCACATCTTCCACGTCTTCATAATCGTCTTCTGAACCGGAAATAATACTCTGATTTCTCGATTGATTTTCAAAGTATAACAACGAATTTGAGCTGCCTGTTTGTGTTTCCGGAGTGTAGATTTTATTGATGAGATCCTGTTCCTGATGACTGATATTATTGCTCCCTTTATTCTTGATAAGTTCCGAAGTTAAGGATTTTAAATCATTAAGATCATTGCGCATATCAAAAAGAATCTTGTACATAATTTCTCTTTCGGAATGAAATTCTGAATTGGAAACACTTCCCGGTTGGTTTTTCTGAATCACCGCCGGAAGGTTGGTTTGGCTGGGAATATATTCAGCAAGCCGTACAGAATTAATTTCTCTTTTCTGTTCCACGACGGTCATCTGCTCGACTAAATTCCTGAGCTGTCGCACATTTCCCGGGAAGGAATGATTTTCAAGATAAGTTACCGCATCATCAGTAAGCTGCAGTTCGGGCATTCTGTATTTTTCAGCGAAATCAATCGCAAATTTTCTGAACAGCAGATGAATGTCTCCTTTTCTTTCCCGAAGTGGTGGCATATCAATCTGAACGGTATTCAAACGGTAATACAAATCTTCCCGGAATCTTCCGTCCTGAATGGCTTTCATCATATTTACATTTGTGGCGGCCACAATTCTCACATCTGTTTTCTGAACCTGCGAAGAACCAACTTTCATGAATTCGCCGCTTTCCAACACCCGAAGAAGGCGCACCTGCGTCTGCAAAGGTAATTCGCCAACTTCATCCAAAAAAATGGTTCCGCCGTCCGCAACTTCAAAATATCCTTTTCTGGTGGAAGTGGCTCCCGTAAAAGCTCCTTTTTCGTGGCCAAAAAGTTCGGAATCGATCGTCCCTTCGGGAATTGCGCCACAATTCACTACGATATAAGGATGGTGCTTCCGCCGGGATTCTGCATGAATAATTTTTGGGATAAATTCTTTTCCCACGCCGCTTTCTCCCATCACAAGGACAGAAATATCAGTAGGTGCCACCTGTATCGCTTTTTCCAGGGCGCGATTCAGCGAGGGATAATTTCCGATAACTCCGAAGCGTGTTTTTATGGATTGTAAGTCTGTCATTTTTGTTCTAAAATTTGAATAAAATCTTCTTTTGACGGCAAGACCGTTTTGTATTTACTGGCAAAAACGTTTCCAATAAGGAAAGGAAAGGAAAGAACTGCTCCTTAATTTAATTCATTATTTGAATATCGAGAATTAACAAACGATGTCTGTTTGAATTCATCTACACCGTTTCGCCCAAAAGCGTTCCCTGAGTGTTGCCATGAACAAAAACGGAAACGGTATCACCTATTTTTTGTCCATCAAGTTTATCGAAAACACACACTGCATTTTGTGAATTTCTTCCTTTCCATTGGTTTTCATTCTTTTTGGATGTTCCTTCTATCAGGATTTCATATACTTTTCCAACATATCCTGACATCCTTTTTCGGGAAAGTTCACCCTGAAGTTTGATGACTTCAGAAAGTCTTCTTTGTTTCACTTCTGCGGGAACATCATCCTCCATTTTTTTATGTGCGGGCGTTCCGGGCCTTTCGGAATAGGCAAACATATAGCCGTAGTCATATTCCACCTCTTTCATCAACGAAAGGGTTTGCTGATGATCTTCTTCAGTTTCGCCACAGAATCCGATGATCATATCCTGAGAAAATGCGATTTCCGGAACTATCTTTTTGGCTTCATAAATCAGTTCCAGATACTCTTCGCGGGTGTGCTGTCTGTTCATCGCCTTGAGCATGTTGTTGCTTCCACTCTGAACCGGAAGGTGAACGTATTTACAAATATTATCGTATTTCGCGATCATTCTGAAAACCTCAAGATTCATATCCTGCGGATTGGAAGTAGCAAAACGGATCCGCATTCCCGGAACCTGCTGTGCCACCATTTCGAGTAATGCAGCGAAATCTACGGCTGTTGCTTTCTGCAGATCGGAAGCCTTGGCAAAATCTTTTTTCGGGCCGCCTCCGTACCATAAATAACTGTCAACATTTTGTCCCAGAAGCGTTACTTCTTTATAACCGCTGTTCCACAGTTCTTCGCATTCTTTCAAAATAGAAAATGGATCACGGCTTCTTTCCCGGCCTCGTGTAAAAGGAACTACGCAAAAAGTACACATATTATCGCAACCCCGGGTAATGGTAACGAAAGCCGTAACACCGTTTCCACCCAAACGGACAGGGGAAATATCGGCGTAAGTTTCCTCTTTGGAAAGGATTACATTGATGGCATCACTTCCGCCTTCGGTTTCTTTTAATAAATTGGGCAAATCGCGGTATGCATCGGGACCGACCACCAAATCTACCAACTGTTCTTCATCAAGAAACTTGGTTTTTAGCCTTTCAGCCATACAACCCAAAACGCCCACTGTAAGACCGGGGTTAGTTTCTTTTTGTTTTTTAAACTGAGAAAGCCTCATTCTGACGGTTTGTTCTGCTTTTTCCCGAATGGAGCAGGTGTTGAGAAGAATGAGATCCGCTTCTTCAACTTTTAGGGTTGTATTATACCCTTCATCTTGAAGAATAGAGGCTACAATTTCACTGTCGGAGAAATTCATTTGGCAGCCATAGCTTTCCAGAAAGAGTTTTTTGGTATTTCCTTCACGTTCAGCGATGGCGTAGGCTTCACCCTGTTTAGTTTCGTCTATATATTTTTCCTGCACTTTGATTTGTTTTTATTTCCAGAAATGATATAATCTGAGTCGCAAAGATACATAAAAAACTGACAGAATGGCAGGGAATTTAAAACATAGAAAAGACGGTAAAAATTACCGCTCCGTAAAGGTTATCGGCATTTTTAATCTGCTTTTATAGGGAATATTTTTAAAAGTAGCTGGTTTCCAGTAGGACGTTTTCGTATTGGAGGCACATTCTATTACCATCTCATTAAAGCGATTAAGTGAAGAGGGCATATCAATATAAAAGAAACCTGCTTCACCATTCGCATTTACATCGAAGTGCAAAACAAATGAATATTTTTCCACGACAGTATATCCATTTGTATCAAAACACCTCATAAAGTTTTTTCTGAATTGACTGATGGTACTTTCTTTATTTTTATGGATATAAACATGAGATTTAAAATCATCCTCGTTAAATTGGTTTTCAAAAAATAGAACATCAGTAAACACCTCAGCAAACATAGCTGGGGTTTTCTTCCCGTTAACTTCTGCCGGCTTCCATTTGTTCATACTTTTTATAATTTCTAAGGTCTTATCTTTCATACATTTATTATTTTCCAGACTCAGCTTGTCTTCGTCCGCAACATACTTTATAGAACGATCGGGATAAACAACAAATCTCATCATGAGCACTTCTGTTTTTTCACAAGGATTTAATTGATTTATTTTCACCAGATTTCGGAGATCTTGCCGAAACTGCTCTCTTCCGCCTTCATAGAAATCCTGACCTTCCGGGTATTGATAGAGGATTTGCGCATTTCCTATTGAAAAGAATGCTGAAAATAGCATTGTTAAAAATAATTTAATTTTCACGTTCATTGATTATAATTTAAAGTCTACAAATCCACACTTTCTGAGGTGAAATTCAGTTTAATTCTAATTTTGGAAGAAACAGGAACTTCATTACAGGCAGCCGGGCTCCATCTTTTTTTGATTCTGGTTACAGCGAATTTCAAATCCCGAAGAAACGATTCGCTGTTCGGAACTTTGGGTGTTACTTCAAGGTTTTCCACATCGCCCTTAGAATTAATCGAAACGTGAAGGAAAAAAGGCCCGTTCACAACATATACTTCACGATCCACATATGCGGAAATATACTTGAAAAGTTCTCTGCTAAAAGCTTCATCACCACCTTCAAACTGAGCACGGGTAAATTTAGAAAGGTCAGAACACGATTCAGGTTTATATAAACCGAAAGGCCGCGCAATTTCTACACGGAAAAAATTACGGGAATTTTCCGCATAAAAAAACCCTTCCTGAAGGTCTTCCACATCCTGTGCCGGCACCCAACTGAAGGCAAATATCAATAAAAATAATACAGTTTTCATATATAGGATTTGTTACAAATATAAGATTTTGTCTCATGAATATCAGAGGACTTCCACCTGATTTTTCAGCAGATCCTCAAACTCTTCCCTTTTCCGGATCAGTTTTGCTTTACCGTCGATAAATAAAACTTCAGCAGGCTTCAATCGTGAATTAAAATTGGAACTCATTTCAAAACCATACGCTCCGGCATTCCGAAAAACCAAAATATCGCGTTCCCGAACCTCCGTTATTTTCCTGTCCCAGGCAAAAGTGTCCGTCTCGCAAATATTGCCCACAACCGTATAAATTCGTTCCGTACCTTTAGGATTGGAAAGGTTTTCAATAACGTGATACGAATCGTAAAACATGGGACGAATAAGATGATTAAACCCTGAATTGACGCCCGCAAAAACCGTTGCCGTCGTATGTTTTATTACATTGGCTTTCACCAGAAAATGCCCTGATTTGCTGACGAGAAATTTTCCCGGCTCGAACCAAAGATCTACTTTTTTTCCTGTTTTTTTGCTAAATTCTTTCAGTGCGTGCTCTACTTTTTTGCCAAGACTCGGTACGTCAGTTTCCAGATCATCTTTTTGATAAGGTACTTTGAAACCGCTTCCCATATCAATATATTTCAGTGCAGGAAAATGTTCCGAAAGCTCGAACATAATATCCAATCCTTGTAGGAAAACATCGGGTTCTTTAATTTCACTTCCGGTGTGCATGTGCAAACCTTCTATTTTGAGACCTGTAGAATTCATAACGCGTTCTATATGGCGCAACTGATGAATGGAAATCCCGAATTTGGAATCAATATGGCCGGTTGATATTTTATAATTTCCTCCAGCGAAAATATGGGGATTGATCCGCACGAAAATAGGATAACTGCCTGCATATCGGTTCCCGAACTGTTCCAGAATTGAAATGTTGTCAATATTAATATGCACTTTCAGCTCCATCGCCTCTTCTATTTCTGCAAGATCTACACAGTTGGGCGTAAAAAGGATTTTATTAGACGGAAAACCTGCTCTCAGCCCAAGTTTCACTTCGTTAATGGAAACACAATCCAACCCCGCTCCTAAGCTGTTCACATATTTCAGGATATTAATATTGGTGAGTGCTTTTGCAGCATAGAAAAACCTGGTATTCCGGTGAAACGAAGAAGTTAGTTTTTCATATTGAACTTTAATGCTTTCTGCATCATACACATAAACAGGAGTCCCGAATTCTTCGGCAATTTTTAATAAATTTCTATTGGTCATATTGATCATTTTAAACAAAAAAACAGACCCTGAATGGGCCTGCCTATACGATTACTTCCAAAACACCAGACCTTATGCTACAGAAATTCCTTTAGAGAACTGTTTTTTCCCCTTTGCAGAAACTTTCTTGAATGTAACAACGGCAGACATTATGTGATGCTTTATAAATTTTCCCAAAAATAATTTTTTTGAACCGATCCTGCAATTTTTTTCCAAATTAAGATTCCGGCAGCGGCAGTATTTGTACGTCTCCTTTTAGCAATAACAATTTCAGGTCATTGGTCAGGTGCCCAGGAACAGAAGGAACATCGATTTTCAGCTGCTGAAGTTTTGCTTTATTCTGGATTTGGGTGTGAAGTTCATAAAATCCATACGACGAAAGTTTTCCATTTTTTAAAATTAAAAAGGCTTTTTCACCTAATGTGCGGCCGGCAATGGACCATAATTCATTACGATCTTTCAGGCTGATCACCGATGTAAGATGCTCCGGATTTTGATAAACTTCCTTCTCCCGAATAAACTGCAGCACCTTCATCGCCTGCGTAAATGAACCGAATTTCAGCAAAGGGATTTCGTTCGGATGTAGGCTTGTTTTCTCTGCCAGATATTTTCCTTTTCGATGGTATAAACCGTAAGGCAACAGTTGCTTTTTTCTGATTTTTTTGGTAATCATCAGCAGCTTGGCTAAAACGGGGGTTCCGGCAAGTTCATAATGAATTTGTTGCGTTTTTTCCTGAATAGCACTGTGTTTTTGGGATTTGGAATTAAAGAGTTTCTTGGAAAACTTATTAACATTATCGACGAAATCTGAAAACAATATTTCTCCTTTTTCATCTTGAAAATACACAATACCTATCGCATTGGGAAGATCCTGGGTGAGTTCTTTTATTTTGTTCACATAGGTTTTCGCATTGGTTTCTTCATGCTGCTTCTGAATAATTTCATTTTCGGTATCCTTCGAGATAAGAACCTTGAAAAGATCCAATGTTGCACGGGCGTCTCCGCGAGCGCGATGATGTTCCACCAAAGGGATTCCGAGAGATTTCACCAGTTTTCCAAGTGAGAAACTTTCAGCTTCCGGAATCAGTTTTTTTGCCAGATCAATCGTATCCAGCGTATCAATTTTAAAATCATAGCCCAGCCTTTTAAAAGACTGTCGCAACATCCGATAATCAAACTCTATATTGTGTCCTACCAGCGTTGTACCTTCAGTTATTTCGATCACTCTTTTGGCTACCTCATGAAACTTCGGTGCTGTTTTTACCATTTTGGGGGAAATTCTCGTTAGCCGCTGAACAAAATTGGTGATGTCTGCTTCAGGATTGATCAGCGAACTAAACTGATCCACAATTTTATGGCCGTCAAATCTGTAAATCGCGATTTCGATGATAATTTCCTCCCTGAAACCGCCTCCGTTACTTTCTATATCTATTATTGAATACAAAATCTTTCTTATTATCTTCTTCTACTTAATCCTAACATTCCCATAATGGCTTTCGCTCCCTCCCTCATCAGTGTATTGGTAAAGGTTCTTCCTGCTCTGCTTGTGAGTACTTGCTCCACTACACTCTGCTCTTTTTTTACGGTTTTTACTTTCTGCTGAGCCGAAGCACTTTGTACAGCCTGTTCCATTCTGGTAACCAACATTTCATAAGCACTGTCTTTATCTATGTCATTGTTATATTTTGCTGCCAGAACTGACTGTGAGGCCAATTCTGATACTTCAGATTCAGAAAGAATATCCATTCTGGATTCCGGAGAAATTAAATAGGCATGAACCAATGGTGTGGGAATTCCTTTTTCACTGAGTGCTGTGACAAATGCTTCCCCGATTCCCAAATTCTGTATTAAATTACCCGCATTGTAATACTCCGTTTCTGGATAATTTTCCACTGCTTTATTTATTTCTCTTTTGTCTTTTGCAGTAAATCCACGAAGAGCGTGCTGAATTTTTAACCCGAGCTGAGAAAGTACATTTTCCGGGACATCACCTGGGATCTGAGTGATAAAATAAATTCCTACTCCTTTGGAGCGGATGAGTTTCACCATCATTTCAATCTGGCTCAGGAGAGTTTTGGAAGCTTCCTTGAAAATAAGATGCGCCTCGTCAATAAACAATACAAGCTTTGGTTTCCCAGAATCTCCTTCTTCGGGGAATTCCATATATATTTCCGCAAACAGTGCCAACATAAAAGTAGAAAAAAGCTGAGGCTGGGTCTGGATATTTCCTACTCTCAGAATATTGATGACACCTTTTCCGTCCTTCTGACCCTTTAAATCATACACATCAAAACTCGGCTCACCGAAGAATCCAGTCCCGCCCTGCTGTTCCAAGGATACAATAGACCGAAGAATAGCGCCCAAAGAAGCAGAAGAAACAGATCCGTAATTCTGTTTCATATCAACTTTTCCTTGTGGGTTATCTGTTACATACTGAAGCACTTTCTTCAGATCTTTTAAATCAATTAACGGTAATCCTTTATCATCACAGTATTTGAAAACAATGGACATAATTCCGGACTGGGTTTCATTAAGCTGAAGAACTTTCGAAAGCAAAACAGGCCCGAATTCCGTTACCGTAGATCTTAGTTTTACTCCTTCTTCTCCGGAAATGGTCATCAGTTCTACAGGAAAACCCTGAGCGTTCCAGTCCAGTTTTGTTTTATCATATCTTTCCTCAATGATGGCATTACGCACACCGGGTCTCGCAATTCCCGAAAAATCTCCTTTGATGTCCAGCACCAGCGAAGGAATTCCGGCATGAGAAAGTTGTTCAGCGAAAACCTGAACCGTTTTGGTTTTCCCTGTTCCGGTGGCACCGGCTATTAATCCGTGCCGGTTGATTGTTTTTAACGGAATCGTAATATTGACTTCCGGAACTACTTCACCATCCAACATGGCTTTTCCCAGGATGAGATACTCTCCTTTAAGGGTATACCGAGCGTTCATCTCCTCAATGAATGTTATTTTATCTGGCATAACTCGCTTATAAAATGTTAAATTTAAAATTTTTTACCTAAAAGAGAATGGTATTTTATTTTTTTTCCGTTGAGTAAGGGTGAAGTGATATTTATCATCAGAATTTTGTGACCGCAGTCATAGGGTATGCCCTGTTTCAGAAGTACCTTTGTATCATTAATGAGAATAGTTCTTTGTACTATATTATCTGTAATTGTTTTTGTGGTGAGTTTCCAGAACTCTCTTGTACTTCTGGATTATAAAATCCACAAAGAATTCTACGAAGCTCATTGTATCAATCAGGACGTGCCGGAAATGCAATGTCACGGAAAGTGCCAGGCAAAAAAACAATCTGAAAAGAACGGAACTCCTGTGAGTGTTATAAAAACCGGAAGTTTTGAATTTCATTTTCTGCCCGCAGTACAAATTTCTCTAACCTTTACGCATGACCAACCTGTTGGTGATCACAAACCTTTTTATTTAGGCGAACACGCTGTACTAAAAGGTTTTTCTGAAACAGCTCCACGCCCTCCAAAAATATAGACTTTAAGAAAACTGTGTTTTTTCTTTAAAGAAATTTCACACCCTTATTTAAATTTTAAAGAGAATTATTCTTTAAAATCATCCGTCTATTAATTAAAATCCAAACAATGAAATTTTCAATAAAATCAATATTGGCCGTTTTGATGATGGCCCTCTTCCTCGTATCCTGTCGTAACGAAAACAGCGATACCGACGAAACCTCTAATCCTTCTACAAGTCTTAAAAAAATAAAAGACATTGACAATAATGACCATATTATAGAGTTGTATTCAGTTAGCGGAACCACGGCTCTGGGATACAATGAACTGAGCATCAGGATTAAAAATAAATCGAACAATCAGTACGAAAAGAATGCAACCATCACCTGGACTCCAATGATGCACATGACGAGCATGAGCCATTCCTGCCCAAAATCTTTGGTAACAAAAAACGGCTCCGATGATACTTTGTATAATGGATATATCGTGTTTCAAATGCCACAAAATGCGTCAGAATTCTGGGATTTAAAAATTGATTACACCATCAACGGTACTGATTATACAGCAACTTCGGTGATCGATGTTCCGGTTTCCGATAAAAAAACGGTGGCTTCTTTTTTAGGCTCCGATAACAAGCGATATATTATTGCCTACATTAACCCGAAGAATCCAAAAGTTGCCTTAAATGACATGACAGCCGGAGTTTGGATGATGCAGGACATGATGACTTTCCCAGTTGTCAACGGTTATACTTTGAAAATAGACCCGAGAATGCCGGGAATGGGAAATCACTCTTCGCCCAATAATGTGAACCTGACACAGATTTCTGCCGGTAATTTGTATAAAGGAAAACTTTCTTTAACCATGACAGGTTATTGGAAAATAAATCTTCAGCTTGCGGACGCGTCCGGAAATATTGTCGAAGGAAACGACGTTACGGATACCCAAACTTCCAGTAGTCTTTTCTTTGAAATTGATTTCTAAATTTTCAAAACTGAAAGCAAAGTCTTTGCATTGAGCGGGCTTTGCTTTCTAAAACCACTTGTAATGAAAAAAATATGGATCATTCTGTTCAGCGCTTTTGCTGTTCAGAATATAGTGGCACAGTCTGGAACTGACACTTTGAAAACCGCAGAAATTCAGGAAGTTATTGTCATCGGAACTGCTAATATTGCCAACAAACAGGGAAAACCGTTAGGTTCAATAGACGAATATCTTCAAAAGTCTTCCGCCATTAATATGATTCGCAGAGGTGCTTACGCCTGGGAAGCGGTGATTAACAATATGCAAACGGAGAGAACTTTAATCACCATTGACGGAATGAGAATTTTCGGAGCTTGCACGGATAAAATGGATCCCATCACTTCTTACGTGGAAGTTTCCAATCTTTCCGAAGCTGAAATCATTTCCGGACAGCAGGGTTCATGCCACGGAAGTACGATTGGAGGTGCTGTGGATCTGAAAAGGCAGAAAGGGAATTTTGCTGAAAACAAATGGGATTTCAATATCAATTCAGGATTTGAAAGTGTTAATCAGCAAAAAATATTCGGCGCAGGTGTCCGTTATCAACACCAGAAAATCTATGTGGAAGCGGATGTGATGAGCCGGGATGCTGAAAATTATAAGGCAGGAAATAACATGGAGGTTCTGTATTCCCAATTCAGTAAAATTAACGCATCAGGAAATATTGGCGTGAAGATAGCTGACAATCACTTGCTTGAAGGCTCGGTTATTTACGACAAAGCTACAGATGTGGGTTATCCCGCACTTCCCATGGACGTTTCACTTGCAGAAGCCGTCATTACTTCTCTGAATTATCAGATGGTACCCAAAAGTGAGCTTTTTACAAATTGGGATACTAAAATATATTACAACACTATTACCCACCGAATGGATGACACCACCCGCCCGAGCGTTCCGGTACACATGGATATGCCCGGCTGGAGCAAAACATATGGTTATTATTCCAAACTGAAAGCCGAAATTAAAAACCATCAGTTGCTGATGAATTTGAATGGTTTTTACAATCAATCGGTTGCAGAAATGACCATGTATCCGAATAATACGGTGGAAAGTTTAATGTTCATGTACACCTGGCCAGATGTAAGAACTTCTTTTCAGGGAATTTTTCTGGAAGATAGAATAGCGTTGAATCCCAATGTTTTTATTAAAATTTCCGGTTCTTTAGGTTTTCACTCCAATAAAGTAGCCGGCGAATTTGGCCTGAACAGCCTGAAAATTTTTCATCCTGATATGAAAGACCAGAAAAGCCGTCTTCTGAAAAACATTTCCGCAAATTTTGAGTTTAACAGAAATGGCTTTACTTATGGTTTCGGCACTGGTTTTGGCGACAGAGCACCTTCTGTTTCTGAAGGTTATGGTTTTTATCTTTTTAACAGTGCGGAACGTTACGATTATATCGGAAATCCTGAGCTGAAGAACGAAAGTTCAGCAGAAGCCAATGCATTTGCAGCTTTCAAAAAGAACAATTTTTACGTGAAACTCTCCGGCTCCTATTTTCATATTACAGATTACATTATAGCAGAAATTATCCCTGATCTCGTTCCTATGACCATTGGAGGAAAAGGCGTGAAACGCTACACAGCACTGAAATCTGCCACCATTATAAATTCTGCTCTGGACACAGAACTTCGTTTTCTGAATGATTTTAAATGGAAAACACAGCTTACCTACAGTCGCGGGCGCGATTTTCAAAACGAGCCACTTCCTTATATCAGCCCGTTGACTTTGTTGTCATCAGTCAGTTTTGAGAAAAACCGCTTTTCTGCCGAAGCCTCCGTGATGGCCAATTCCCGACAAACAGACTTCAGCGAAGTTTATGGAGAAACCGAAACGCCTGCTTTCGCGGTAGTACAAATTTCCGCCGGCTATAAATTGCTGTTCGGGAAAAATAAAATTCACACCAAGATTGGAGTTGAAAACCTTCTCGATACGCAGTATAACACCTATTCTGACTGGAACAGAATTCCAAGGCCGGGAAGAAACTTTTATCTGAATATTCATTATCAGTTTTAAATGAAAACATGATAACTTCTATGTTTGAAAAATGCCGTACAATCATTTTTTTTATTAAATTTATTCCTTGTTTAAAAGAAACTTATGAAAAGAGCAGAAATACTTCAAAGAATTATTGAAGAACAAAATAAAGTGATTCAAAGCCTAAAGGAATCCGTGGACAGGTACAAGTCTGCGTCAGATCTGGATGAGGATGATACCGCAGATCCGGACGATTATGCCCGTCAGACTCAGGCAAAAGATATGCAGTTGAGGTATGAAAAAATGCTGGCGAAGGAAAAAAGTGACCTGAATTTTGTTCTTTCAGAAAAAGAAACTTCTCATACGGAAATCGAAACCGGTTCAGTAGTGGAAACTGAAAATCATTATTTCTTCATTGGCGTTGCACTTCCGGCGTTTAAAATGGAGAGCAAAGAGGTGTTCTGTATTTCGCCTGAAGCTCCCATTTTCGGAAAATTGCGCGGCAAAAAAACCGGCGACACTATTGAAATGGGGAGCAATACCTTTAAAATCACTTCTATTTTCTAACGATATTGGCAGTTTCAGTTTCAATTAAAATGATACCGTTACCTTTGCAGGGATGAATACAGCAGGATATTTTTTCGCCATTGTAATAGGTCTCGTCATGGGGCTTATCGGCGGTGGCGGAAGTATATTGAGCGTTCCTGTTTTTGCGTATTTATTTCAAATCGATGCCATAACAGCGACTACACTTTCATTATTTGTGGTAGGAGTCACCAGTGCGGTTGGCTCCGTAGGATACATCCGGCAAGGACATGTTAATTTCAGAACGGCATTGCTTTTCGGGCTTCCATCTGTGGCGGGAATTTTATTTTCCAGAAGAGTGGTACTGCCGCATTTGCCGCCTTATATCATCAACAGATGGGGAATTACCATTACCAAAGAAATGTTCATCCTGATTCTTTTTGCAGTGCTGATGCTCATTTCGGCTTTTAAAATGATAAAAAAAATAGATCGGCAAAGAATACCGAAATCTGAAGAAATCAATTATACGCTTCTAATTTCTCAAGGACTTTTAGTTGGAATAATCACCGGATTTATTGGAGCAGGCGGCGGATTCCTTATTGTACCGGCATTGGTAATGCTGCTGAGGGTTCCTATGAAACAGGCTGTGGGAACTTCCCTATTCATTATTGCCTTCAACTCCAATGTTGGTTTTGTTTCTTCCCTGGATAGAACCGTGATCGACTGGCCTTTTTTGCTGTCCTTCACCGGACTTTCGGTCTTGGGAATTCTCATCGGAGTGAAAATCGCCAAAAAAATTGCTGGCCGAAAACTTCGCCCGATGTTTGGCTGGATGGTTTTGGTGATGGGAATCTGGATTATCATCAATGAATTATTAATCAAACAAATATCTTAATAAAATGAAGAAATTATTTTTTTACGTTGCGCTCGCAGGTATAACATTGGCAAGTTGTACAAAAGAAGAAAACAAAGAAGCGCAACAGGAAACAACAACGCAGGATGCTCAGGAAAGCAATGTTCAGGATACGAAAACCCTTAAAAGCAACACCGGCGAAACAGTAAAAGTAACCTACTTTGCTGAAGGCGGAATGGTCGCTGTAAAATTAGAAAAGGAAGGGCAGCCTGAACAGAAACTTACCGCTAAAACCGTTAATGC
This sequence comes from Chryseobacterium sp., assembly GCA_015478785.1. Classification (GTDB taxonomy): domain Bacteria; phylum Bacteroidota; class Bacteroidia; order Flavobacteriales; family Weeksellaceae; genus Chryseobacterium_A. The sequence goes on from JADMKO010000158.1 coordinate 37,153, forward strand.
TCAGGGAAATCCGATTTTTTCTAACGAAGAAATGATGTGGGAAATGAACAGCAGCGGAACTGGTGGAAAGCTCACCGATAAAGAGGGAAACAGCACTACTTTTTCGGAAGATTAGATTGAATGTGATTTATATCACTTTATGTTTAGGCAATTAGCCTGAAATTTGCAATTAACTAAAAAAATTAAAAATGAAGATTGAGCAGATTTATACTGGTTGTCTGGCGCAGGGTGCTTATTATATTGTTTCTGAAGATGAAGCAGCCATTATTGATCCTCTGCGAGAGGTGCAACCTTATCTGGATCGTCTCGAGAAAGATCAGGTAAAACTCAAATATATTTTTGAAACGCATTTCCATGCCGATTTTGTTTCCGGACATCTTGATCTGAGCAGAAAAACAGGAGCTCCCATCATTTACGGGCCTACCGCTCAGCCGGATTTTGAAGCCATTATTGCTGAAGACCATCAGATTTTTGAGATTGGAAAAATAAAAATAAAAGTTCTGCACACTCCCGGTCATACTCTGGAAAGTTCCACCTATCTGTTAATCGATGAATACGGAAAGGAAAAAGCTATTTTTTCCGGTGATACCTTATTTTTAGGCGATGTCGGAAGGCCGGATCTTGCACAGAAAAAAGGCAGCATTACTCAGGAAGAACTTGCCGGAATGCTGTATGACAGCTTGCAAAATAAAATAATGCCGCTTCCTGATGACGTGACGGTTTATCCCGCACACGGCGCAGGTTCGGCTTGTGGAAAAAACATGCAGAAAGAAACCGTGGACTCGCTCGGAAATCAAAAAAGAACGAATTACGCGCTTAATCAACCGGATAAGGAAAGCTTCATCAGTGCCGTTCTGGAAGGCCTTACTGCGCCTCCAAAATATTTCGGAATGAATGTTACTTTGAATAAAAGCGGATATGAAAGTTTCGAAACGGTGATGAATAAGGGTTTAAATCCGCTGAATCCGGATGATTTTGAAACTGCTGCAGAAGAAACAGGAGCACTCTTGCTCGACACAAGAAGTGCCGCAGAATTTCATCAAGGATTTATTCCGAACGCTGTAAACATAGGATTGAAGGGCGACTTTGCTCCATGGGTTGGCAGCATGGTGATTGACGTAAAGCAGCCTTTACTTTTAATTACAGAGCCAGGAAAAGAAAAAGAAGCCATCACCAGACTGTCGCGGGTAGGTTTTGATAATGTTGTGGGTTTTCTGGAAGGTGGTTTTGAAAGCTGGAAGAAATCCGGAAAAGAAACTGATGAAATTAAAAGAATTTCACCGGATGAATTTGCAGAGCAGTTCCACACCGATATAAAAATTATTGACGTTCGGAAAGAATCAGAATTTGAAAAAGGGCATCTCCAAAATGCTGAAAACAAGCCTCTAGATTATATTTCCGAATGGGCAGGAAACATTCCTAATCAGGAACATTTTTATCTTCATTGCGCAGGCGGCTACCGAAGCATGATCGCAGCCAGCATCCTGAACTCCCGTGGAATCCGGAATTTTACAGAAATCGGAGGAGGATATAACGGAATTATTAAAACCGGAAAAATCCCTGCACCACAGATCACTTGTAAGAAATAATTTTGAAATGAAAACAATCTTAAGCTTTTTCTTACTCGTATTCCTTTTTTCATGTGCAGCTCCCACTGTCGCTTTCGATAACCGGCAAGGTTTGATCGAAACTGTACAAAATCCTGAAACGCTTCTAGTGGATGTACGGACTCCGGAAGATTTCCGCAATAATCCTGTTCCGAACGCTGTTAATATTCCTTTGGCAGAAATTGAAAACAATCTGGAAATCTTCAGAAACAGCAAATCAACGGTAGTTTTTTGCAATTCAGGCAAACAAGCCGGAAAGGCAATGGAAGTACTGAAAGAAAATAAAATCAACAACGTCCGAAACGGGAAAACCTGGAAAAATATAAATGCTATCCTTCACCTAAAATAAATCGCATGAATATACTGAAATATACAGATTTCTTTAAAGACAGGCCTTCTGTTTTTCAGATTAAAAAGACAATATCGCAACAGCAATTGGCCGTAGCACTGGGACAGGGTGCTGCTATAGAAAAGCAAAACTTCTCAGAATCAGCCACTTTAATCGTACTCAAAGGTGAAATTAAATTGTCGTTGCCGGATGTGGATTTAACTTTCACAGAACTGGATTTTTATGAAATTCCTATTGATGTGGAACATGAAATTACCGGTGTAGAGAAAGAAAATTTGTTTCTCATTATTAAAGAAATGAATAACGAACCGGATAATGATCTGCTGTAAGATCCTAATTATTCAGGATTCTTAAAATTACTTTCTTAGCATTTCAGTGTGAGGAATCTGGTCTTCCAGATACTTTTTACCTGTATCTTCAAATCCAAAACTCTGGTAAAAATCCAGAAGATAATCCTGCGCCGAAATTCGAACAACAAAAGTCTGGTAACGGCTTTCAATAAGTTGCAGGGCAATACTCATCAGTGCTTTACCCAAACTTATTCTTCGGAAGTTCCCTTTGGTCAAAACTCTGCCAATAGAGCTTTCCGGATATTTTATTCCTTTGTCGAAAATCCGGCAATAGGCTGCAACTTCACCATTTTTTTCTGCCCAAAGATGAATAGCTTTTTGATCGGCATTATCAGGATCCAGATAGTGGCAATGCTGTTCTACAACGAAAACATCCATTCTCGCCTGAAGGATTCTGTACAGTTCATCGACAGAAAGCTGATCAAACGATTTTGCTTTCCAAATGAAATCACTTTTCAAAACGGACATTATTTTTCTTCAGAAACTGGTTGGTTTTTTCAATAAAAGACAGAATCTCGTCTCCTCCTTGTTTTTTTTCGGCTGAAGTAATATACATAGGCGGCAATTCATCCCAGAATTCCTCCATTTTTTTTCTGTATTCTTCGGTATTTTTGACAGCAGCATTTCCTCTC
>JADMKO010000158.1:40100-65383 GCA_015478785.1 Chryseobacterium sp.
TTGTCCGCTTTTGTGAAAACGATAGAAAAAGGAATTCCGCTCTCACCACACCATTGCATAAAATCCAGATCGATTTGCTGTGGCGAATGCCGGATATCGATCAAAACAAAAAGATTCACCAGATTGGTTCTGTTGAGGATATATTGTGTGATCAGTTTTTCAAAATCTTTTCTCAACGATTTGGAAACTTTGGCATAACCATAACCGGGAAGGTCGGTAAGATACCATTCTTCATTGATGAGAAAATGATTGATGAGCTGCGTTTTCCCGGGCGTTTGAGAGGTTTTAGCAAGGTCTTTTTTATTGGCCATCGCGTTAATTAGTGAAGATTTCCCCACATTTGAGCGGCCAATGAAAGCATATTCCGGCAAAACCGGATCGGGGCAATCCTGCCACTTCCCCGAACTTTTTATAAATTCTGTAGTTTTAATCATAAGAAATAGGATTCAGATCCCGTTAAATCGTGATGGTTATGTTTCGGGTTACGCCCGGCTTCTCAACCAATCGTAAAGAATTGAATTAAATTCTTCAGGTTTTTCCATCATGGCAGCGTGCCCGCATTTATCAATCCAGAAAAGGTCGGAATCGGGAATCAGCCTGTCCATTTCCGAAGCCACTTCCGGCGGAGTCACATTATCCTGTTTTCCCCAGATAATGCAGGTAGGCACCTGAATTTTATGAAGTTCCTTTTCCATATTATGCTTTATCGCACTTCGGGCCAGCATCACAGTTTTTATTCCTTTTCCACGGTCGTTTACTACCGAGAAAACCTCATCTACCAGGTCTTCTGTAGCAACGGTTGGGTCATAAAAAACCTCTTCAGCTTTTTTACGGATATAATTGCGGTCATTCTTTCTCGGAAAACTATCTCCGAAACTTCTTTCATATAATCCTGAACTGCCTGTCAACACGAGATATTTTACTAAATCGGGACGGGAAAGTGCAAGAATTAAACCTACATGTCCACCCATAGAATTGCCTATCACAATAGCCGGTTCGCCTACTTCTTCTGTGATAAATCTGGCTACAAATTTTGCGATGCTTGTTAAGTTCGTATTTAAAATAGGAAGATCATAAATGGGCAAATTCGGAAAGTAAACTTTATATCCTCTCTGAGAGAAAAAATCGATCAAAATGGTGAAGTTACTCAAACCGCCCATTAAGCCCTGTAACAGAACGATAGGTTGTCCTTCACCTTCTTCGATGAAAGTGTATTTTCTCTTTTTCTTTAATTTAAAAATCATAGACTTCAGTCAATCGCTGCAAAATTACAAATAACCTTGCATAATCATAATTTATAGGAAATATTTTATAAAAATAAAACTTAATTGTGAAACTGTGATCACTTAAATGTTAAATAAATCTTCAGCCCTATCTCCATTGCTTTAAGAGATTGTAAGCAAGCAAATTAGCACCAATAGTTTTACGATGAACAAAAAGTTATACACATTAAGTCAAAAAGTGGGAAAAAGTGGGAAGTTTTGGAAATTATTATATAAATTTGTCCCAAATGAAGAATTTCATAGGCACATACGAATGTAAAATTGACGACAAAGGCCGCGTTAAAGTTCCCTCTTCTCTGGCGAAGCAGATGGAGGATTTTGGCGGAGCTACTTTTGTCATCAAGCGTTCTGTGTTTCAGAACTGTCTCGAAGTTTATCCGATGCAGCACTGGGACAGCCTGATGGAAAAAATCAACAAGCTGAACAGGTTTGTAAAAAAGAATGCCGATTTCATCAGGATGTTTACCGCCGGAGTAAAAACAGTAGAACTCGACAGTGCCGGCAGGCTGCAGATCTCCAAAGATTTAACCCTGTTTGCCGGACTGAAGAAAGAGATGGTCATCACCAGCGCGGGAGAACTCTTTGAAATATGGGATAAGGATGCCTATGAACAGGTGATCTCGACAAACGAAGCAGACTTCGCAAATCTTGCAGAAGAAGTAATGGGCAGTACTGGCTCGGATGAATTAAATTAAAGCTGGATTCTGCCAGCCCTCGCTGTAATTTGAAACGATAAAAAATGTATCACAACCCCGTATTGTTGAAGCAAAGTATTGATGATCTGGTCACGGATCAGGATGGGATTTATGTAGACTGCACTTTCGGTGGTGGCGGACATTCAAAAGAAATACTTGCCAGACTCTCAGAAAAAGGAAAACTCTACAGTTTCGATCAGGATGCAGATGCACTTCTGAATACGATTGGAGACAAACGCTTCACCCTGATCAATCAAAATTTCAGGTTTTTAGAAAATTCATTGCTGATGCACGGTGTAACGCAGGTAGACGGGATTTTGGCCGATTTGGGCGTATCCTCCCATCAATTCGATGAAGCTGAACGTGGATTTTCCATCCGAAGCAATGCGCCGCTGGACATGCGAATGAATGTTATGCAAAGCTTAGATGCGAGAAAAATTATTAATGAATATGAAGAAGAGCATCTCGCAGATCTTCTCTACCATTTCGGAGAACTGAGAGAAGCCCGAAAACTGGCAAGAACCATTGTTCATCACCGGAAAATCAGTGCGATAAAAACGACAGAAGATTTAAAAAAAATATTCAGTTTTATTCCGCCACACAAGCAGAATAAGTTTTTTGCCCAGGTTTTTCAAGCCATTCGTATTGAGGTAAATCAGGAACTGGAAGCCTTAAAGGAAATGCTTCTTCAGGCATACAAAATCCTGAAACCACAGGGAAGACTGGTGGTGATTTCGTATCACTCTCTGGAAGACCGGCTGGTGAAACGTTTCCTGAAAAACGGAATGTTCGAAGGCGAACCGGAAAGAGATATTTACGGAAATTACCGGAAATCATTCGAGCTTTTAAAAACTAAAGCCACCATTCCCGATAGCAGCGAAATAGAAGAAAACTCGCGTGCGAGAAGCGCAAAAATGAGAACAGGAATAAAATTATAAACCAGAATTGGCCAAAGGAAAAACATACAGACCGAAAAAGAAGCTCACTTTCATTGACATTGTGAAGGGCAATTTCCTGAACCGAGAGGAAATCAAAGTGCATTACAAGTACTTTCTGCTGTTGTTTTTACTGATGATGATGATGATTTACAGCAATCATCTGGTCAATCAAAAAATAGAAATCATCAATGAACTGAAAGAGCAGACAGAAGAATATAAATCCCGGAATGCCTATGCTCAAAGCAAATTGATAAAAGTAAGGATGGAATCTGAACTGGGCAAAGAAATGGTTCGGGACTCATTACTGCCTTTGGAAAGCCATCCGCATAAATTGCTGATAAAACTCGATAGTACACATGCAGAATAAGAATAATTTCGATAACAAAAGACGGAAAACGTTAAGATGGGGATACCTGTTCGCACTGGTGGCCTTTCTTGTTTTTACGTTGTTTATCGGGAAAATTATCGTTTTGCAGAACACCAATGTTCAGGAAATAAAAGACGATTACATCAGCAAAAATTACCGCGAAGCCAAATTGAAAGCTGCAAGAGGAAACCTTTACGCTTCAGACGGCTCTATTCTGGCGACAACGGTAATGCGTTATGATATTTATCTGGATCTCAAAACCATTAAAGATTCTGTTTATAAAAATAATATCGGCTCACTGACGGATTCGCTGAACGCAATGTTTGGCAAACCCCGAAATATTTACAGACAACGGCTGGATGAGCAGCGCCGGAAGGAAAACCAGTATTATTCTCTGGTAAAAGGCCTGGATTTCGACCAATATGACAGGATCCGAAAATTTCCGATTTTCAATAAAGGAAAACACAGAGGCGGTTTTATCGTCGACAGAAAATACAGGCGCGAATTAGCCACCACCGAAATAGGAGCCGGAACCATCGGAATGGACAACGGCGAATACAAATCGGGGCTGGAAGCCGCTTTTTCTAAATATCTGTCGGGAACGGACGGAACCCGTTTGGAACAACGCGTGAACTCCAACCAGTGGAAACCAATTGATTACTGGAAAGCAATAGAACCTGTAGACGGGCAGGATGTCTACACAACTCTGGATCTGAGAATTCAGGATATTGCCAGTTCAGCATTGGAAAAACAACTGATCGAATTTGATGCAGACCACGGAAGCGTTGTAGTGATGGAAGTTGCTACAGGAAAAGTACGCGCTATGGTAAATCTCCGAAGAACAGAACCTGGAATTTATATTGATGCCTACAATTATGCTTTGAAAGATGCTACCGAACCTGGTTCCACTTTCAAAACCGTTTCGCTGCTTGCTGCCATGGATGACGGATTTATCGACGAAAATACGACTGTAGATATCGGAAACGGACACTGGACTTATGCCGGACAACCCGTTTCGGACGGACACGGAGGTGGAATTTATGACATCAGCGATGTGTTGGCTAAATCGAGCAATGTAGGTTCAGCCAAACTCATCACACAGTTTTATGGCGAAAAACCTCAGGTATTTCTGGATCATTTAAGACGCTGGAAAATGTTCGATAAAATGGAGATTGAACTTCCCGGCATTACAAAACCATTTATACAGACACCGGAAAGCCCGAGATGGAGCAAAGGTGCATTAGCATCTTTATCCTTCGGATATGCATCGCGGTTTAATTTATTGCAACTCACTACTTTCTACAACGGCATTGCCAACAAAGGGAAAATGGTGAAGCCGCTGTTTATTGATAAGATCATGAAGGACGGACAGGTGTTTTACAGTGCAAAGCCGGAAATTATGGTCAATAAAATGGCGTCTGACAAAGCGATTACAATGATGACACAGGCGCTCACAAAGGCAGTGGAGAAAGGAACTGCAAGAAGTATATTTACCCCAAATCTAAAGATGGCCGGAAAAACCGGAACTGCACGTTTCGAATACTGGAAACCCGGTCCTGCGAAATACCAGGCTTCTTTCGCCGGATTTTATCCTTCTGATAACCCAAAATATACGTGTATTGTAATGGTGAATCAGCCGGATAATTCTAAAAGCTATTATGGTTCTACCGTTGCTGCCCCTGTTTTCAAGGAAATTGCAGGAAAAACATTTTTGAAAACACCTCAGAATATTGAACCTCATCTGTTGGAAGATAAAAAAGTAGATCTCACGAAACTCACTGAACCCAATGTGAAAATTGCTTTTCAGGGACAGAGAATGCCGAATGTTGTCGGACTGATTGGGAGAAATGTGATTCCCCAATTGGAAAACGCAGGATATAGAGTAGAATATAAAGGAGTAGGAAAAATTCAGGAGCAGTTTCCTTTAGTAGGAACGGTGATCAACAAAGACCAGAGAATTTACCTGAATTTACAGAATTAAAAAAGCAACGCAAGACGATAAATGAGAGCATCAGAAGTATTCAATAGAATCCCAACCCTAGAAACTCACGGCACGCTGGAAACGGAAATCTCCGGAATCGTTTTCGACAGCCGTAAAGTGACCGCGGGCGCACTGTATATCGCCGTAGAGGGTGTTGTTACAGACGGCCATGCTTTCATTGCCAATGCTGTGGACAGAGGTGCTTCTGTAGTTGTGTGCGAAATATTTCCTGAGCAATTAAAAGAAAACATCACTTACATAAAAGTCAAAAATTCAGCGAAAACTTTGGGCCAGCTGGCTTCTAATTTTTACGGAAATCCTTCCGAAAACCTACAGCTCATCGGCATTACAGGAACCAACGGAAAAACCTCGGTAGCAACGCTGCTTTACGGAATATTCAAAGAATTAGGCCTGAAGTCGGCACTTATTTCCACTGTGGAATACAGAATCGGAGATGAAATTATTCCTGCAACACACACCACGCCGGATATCATCACCATCAACAAATTGTTGGCGAAAGCTCTGGAGGAAGGTTGCGAATATGCTTTTATGGAAGTCAGTTCACACGGCATTCATCAGCGAAGAATAGAAGGACTTCAGTTTTCAATAGCAGGATTTACCAACATCACCCATGATCATTTGGATTACCACAAAACTTTCGATGAATATCTGAAAACCAAAAAATCGTTTTTCGATCACCTTCCTGCTTCTGCCATCGCCATAACCAACGGCGATGATAAAAACGGAAAAATAATGCTGCAGAATACGTCAGCAACGAAGAAAACATTTGCCATGAAAACGATGGCGGATTATCACGGAAAACTACTGGAAGCCGACTTCAACGGAATGTTGCTGAACTTCAACGGAAAAGAATTCTGGACTACCCTCACGGGAAAATTCAATGCCAATAATCTGCTTTTAGCTTTTGCCATAGCATCTGAACTCGGCCAAAAGGAATCCGAAATTCTGCAGGCGATTTCGCGGCTGAAAAGAGTGAACGGAAGATTTGAAACCATGAGATCCGACGGCGGAATTTTCTTCATTGTAGATTATGCACATACACCGGATGCTCTGGAAAACGTGCTGGACAGCATCAACGAAATCCGCACAAAAAATGAAAGATTAATCACCGTATTCGGTTGTGGTGGCGACAGAGATAAGGAAAAGCGAAGCGCAATGGGAAAAATCGCAACACGGAAATCCACCCTCACCATCCTTACTTCCGATAATCCGAGAACGGAAGATCCGGGCGAAATAATCCGGGAAATAGAAAAAGGGGTGGAACCGCAGAATTATAGCAAATACACCACCATTCCGGACAGAAAAGAAGCGATAAAAATGGCAATTAAATTCGCCGAACCTAAAGATATTGTCCTGGTTGCTGGCAAAGGCCATGAAACCTATCAGGAAATTAACGGTATGAAACAGGACTTCGATGACAGAAAAATTATTGAAGAACTCTGGAAAATGATGAGCAAATAAAAACAGAATAAATTAAAAAACATGTTGTACTACCTCTACGAATATTTGACAGCCAACGGAATTCACGTTCCGGGGCTCAATCTGTTACGGTACATTTCGTTCCGCGCTGCGGTAGCTGTTTTGCTTTCTCTCATCATCGCCATGGTGTACGGCAAAAGAATCATCAATTACCTCCGGAAACGACAACTTGGAGAACTCGTACGCGATCTTGGACTGGAAGGACAAAAACAGAAAGAAGGAACTCCTACCATGGGCGGGCTGATCATTATTCTCGCTACCCTTATTCCGGTACTTCTTTTTACCAAAATTCTAAATATTTACATCCTGCTTCTCATCGTCTCCGTATTGTGGATGGGAGCCATTGGTTTTATTGATGATTATCTGAAGAAAATTAAAAAAAATAAAGACGGGCTCAGCGGGAAATTCAAAATTATAGGGCAAGTCGGACTTGGGCTCATCGTAGGCGTTACCATGTATTATCACTCAGATATAACGGTCAAAAGAAAATATGCAGATGCGCAGGTGTTGAACAGAAACAATGTTGAACAGAACTTTATGCCAACGGAAAAATCAACTGTTTCCACTGTTCCTTTTTTCAAAAATAATGAGTTTGATTATAGTAAAATCCTCTTTTGGATGGATGAAGAAGAACAGCAGGAATGGGCATGGATCATCTTTATTCCCATGGTGATTTTTATTGTCACAGCCGTTTCCAATGGTGCCAATATTACTGACGGCATCGACGGCTTGGCTGCTGGAACCAGCGCGGTTATTTTGCTTACGCTGGCGTTCCTTGCGTATGTTTCGGGGAATATCATTTTTGCAGATTATCTCAACATTATGTTCCTTCCGGATATGGGGGAAACCACCATTTTTGCTGTAGCCATGGTAGGTGCCGTCATCGGATTTTTCTGGTACAATACCTATCCTGCGCAGGTTTTTATGGGAGATACGGGAAGCCTCATGTTAGGAGGCGTTATCGCTGTTCTGGCGATTATTTTAAGAAAAGAACTGGTTATTCCGGTGTTGTGCGGAATTTTCCTGGTCGAAAATATCTCTGTCATGCTTCAGGTAGCCGTTTTTAAATACAGAAAGAAAAAATACGGGCTGGAATATGCCCAGAACAACAGATTATTTAAAATGTCACCACTTCATCATCATTATCAGATGAATGGATATCACGAGAGTAAAATTGTAAACAGGATGATTATTATCGGAGTGATGCTCGCCATCATTTGTTTAATAACGCTGAAAGTAAGATAGTATGAGAACAGTAATTTTAGGAGGAGGAGAAAGTGGCATCGGAGCAGCATTGTTGGCCAAAAAGAAAGGAATGGAAGTATTTCTTTCCGATATGGGCAGCATACGCGAAAATTACAGACAACTGCTGATTCAAAACGATATTGATTTTGAAGAAGGCACTCATACGTATGAAAAAATACTGAACGCAGATTGGATTGTAAAAAGCCCCGGAGTTCCCAAAAAAGCGGATATTATTTTGGAAATCAGTCAAAAAGGAATCCGGCTTTCTTCAGAGATTGAATTCGCTTCAGAGTTTACAGACTCCAAAATTATCGCAGTGACGGGCAGCAACGGCAAAACCACCACCACTTCCCTTATTTATCATATCCTGAAAAATGACGGACTGAAAGTAGGTCTGGGTGGAAATATCGGAAAGAGTTTCGCAAAACAGGTGGCTGAAGAAAATCACGATTATTACGTACTGGAGGTAAGTTCCTTCCAGTTAGATGATATCCAGAATTTTCGGCCGTACATTTCTCTTTTGCTGAACCTGTCTAGAGATCATCTGGATCAGTACAATTACGATTACGAAGAATATGCACTGGCGAAATTCAGAATTACCGAGAATCAGGAAAATGATAATTTTTTCATTTACAATAAAGATGATGAAATGAGCAGAAACCTCCTCGAAAAACTGGAAATAAAAGCGAAAATGCTTCCTTTTTCTACGTCTGAGACTTTAGCGGAAGGAGCCTATGCAGACGAAGACCGTATTTTCATACAGCTTCATGAGGAGTTCTCAATGAAAATCGAAGAACTGGCACTCATGGGAAAACACAATGTTGCCAACAGCATGGCGGCTTCTATTGCCGGTAAACTACTGAACATCAGCAACGAAAGCATCCGGAATTCGCTGATCACGTTTCAGGCTGTCGAGCATCGTCTGGAACTTGTTTCGGAAATCAACGGTGCGCAGTACATCAACGACAGCAAAGCGACCAACGTGAACGCTACATATTATGCTTTGGAAAGCATGAAAAAACCCACCGTTTGGATTGTAGGCGGAGTAGATAAAGGCAACGATTATACGGAAATAGAAGAACTGGTGAAGAGAAAAGTAAAAGCCATTATTTGTCTGGGCCTTGATAATCAAAAGATTATTGATTTTTTTAAAGATAAAAAACAGGCCATTTACGACACCTCCAGTATGGAAGAAGCCGTCGCGGTTTGCAGAAATATTGCAGAAAAAGGAGATACCGTATTGCTTTCGCCTTGTTGCGCAAGCTTTGATCTCTTTGAGAATTATGAAGACAGAGGAAAGAAATTTAAAGAAGAAGTCCTGAAAAAATAATGAACGGAATAACTACAGAAAATAAATTTGAATACCTGAAGGGCGACAAAGTCCTTTGGACTGCTATCGTTTTGATTTCGGCATTTTCTGTTTTCCCGGTATATTCTGCGAGTTCCAATCTGGAATATATCGTGAACACCGGAACCACAACAGGGCATTTGCTGAAACATCTGTTCTTCGTGGTCCTCGGTCTCGGCCTTATGCGTGCTGTAGGATTTGTAAAATATGAATACATCGGAAAACTCAGCACGATTTTGTTGGGGGTTTCAGCCATATTGTTGGTGGTTACCATGTTTACAGGGCAAACCATTGATGGTGCCAGCGCTTCACGGTGGCTCAAAATTCCGGGAACGCCGTTTTCCTTTCAGCCTTCTTCGTTTGCTTATCTCATGCTCGTCATTTATTTGTGCAGGTATCTGACGAAAAAAATCAACCGGGAAAGGCTGCCCATTGAAAATATCTTTTATATTTTCGGGCCGATACTTCTGGTATTTTTCCTGGTAGCAAAAGATAACGGCTCCACGGCTTTAATGATCATGCTGGTTTCTATCGCAGTGCTCATCATCGGCCAGCTGAACTGGAAATATATCGCCGGATTTATGGCGACGGCTTTTGTGGCAGGAACCATGTTTGTGATGGTAGCCCTACATACAGACCTCATGGGCAGCAACAGAGTGCATACCTGGATGAGCCGCGTCGAAGTTTTCTTTGATTCAAAAGACAAAACCGCCGATCTGCCGACTGAAGAATTTAAAGCAAAAAATTATCAGGTAATGCAGGCGAAGGCCGCCATCGTTCACGGTGGAATTACAGGAATGGGACCCGGAAAAAGCGCTCTGAAACAAATGCTTCCACAGTCTGCATCGGATTTTATTTTTGCCATTATTGTAGAAGAATACGGCTTTATCGGAGCTTTTGCATTGATTGTTCTGTATCTCATTATCATCATACGAATCGTAATGATTGCCAGCAAAATGCCTGCTTTCTTCGGTTCGCTGCTCGTCATATCCATGGGAGTGATGATTTTTATCCAGATTGCTGTCAATATTGCTGTGGCAGTCAATCTCATTCCGGTAACGGGACAGCCGCTGCCGCTCATCAGCTATGGAGGAACTTCGATGCTGGTTACCTATTTCCAGTTGGGAATTGTCTTGAATGTAAGTTCAAGAATTCAGGTGTATGATGAGGAAGGAATGGGCAAAAAACAAAGTATAGAAGAAATAAACGATATCGCATAAACAGCAGAAAATGAAAAATAATGCCACCGAAAATACCCGGAATACAAGACCGCTGCACATCCTGATGAGCGGCGGCGGAACCGGTGGGCACATCTTTCCTGCCGTTGCCATCGCGGATGAAATAAAGAAAAGATTTCCTGACGCTGAATTTCTTTTCATCGGTGCCAATAATAAAATGGAAATGGAAAAAGTTCCTGAGGCAGGATACAGAATTCAGGGATTGAATATTACCGGCATCAACCGTGGGAATAAACTGGCGAACATCAAACTTCCTTTCCGGCTGATTTCCAGTATCTATAAGGCAAAAGATATTGTTAAGAATTTCAAACCTGATCTGGCTATTGGAACGGGCGGATTCGCCAGCGGGCCTGCACTCTATGCTGCTGCAAGCTTCGGAATTCCTGTTTTTATTCAGGAGCAGAACGCACATGCCGGGATCACCAATAAAATCCTGAGCAAAAGCGCTCAACTGATCTTTACGGCGTATCCTGAAGTAAAAGGGTTTCCAGCAACTAAGATAAAATTTTTGGGAAATCCGATTCGGGAAAGCATTATTTCCGGGCTTGTTGATACCCAAGAAGCAAAAATAAAATTAGGATTAAATCCTGAGAAGCTGGTGATTCTTTCAGTAGGAGGTTCACTGGGTTCCAAAACGCTAAACAACAGCTGGCTGGAACATTTAGATCTGCTCAAAGAAAGCAACTGTCAGCTCATCTGGCAAACCGGAAAACTGGAGTATCAGAAATTAGAATCAGATTTCAAAATAACCCGTCTTGGATCGCAAATTCTGCTCAAGGAATTTATTACCGATATGCCGATGGCCTATTCCGCTGCGGACATCATCGTTTCCAGAGCGGGAGCCATTGCCATCTCCGAACTTTCCGTAGCAGGAAAACCGGTGATTCTGGTCCCTTTCCCCTTTGCGGCAGAAGATCATCAGACAATGAACGCCATGAAACTGGTGGAGAAAAATGCCGCGAGAATGGTAAAGGATTCGGAAATGAAAGACAAATTTTGGGCAACGCTAACTGAACTCTGCAATGATCAGAATCTAAGAGCTACCCTGTCGCAGAATCTCAATTTTTTTGCGAAACCCAATGCTACGCAGGAAATTGTGGATGAAATTTTAAAAAAGTTAAAAACAGAATGAACGTCATAGATCAATATCAAACCTTCTATTTCGCAGGCATCGGCGGCATCGGCATGAGCAATCTTGCCCGGTATTTCCATGCTTCCGGGAAAAACGTTCTGGGATATGATAAAACAGAAACCAAACTGACCAAAGAACTTGCGGCAGAAGGGATTGCGATTGCTTTTAAAGACGATATTCATAAAAATATTGCGGATTTAAATCCCGACAACACTCTGGTGGTGTATACTCCGGCCATTAAAAACCTGAATATTCTGAATTATTTTAATGAAAATAACTTTCAGATTCTGAAACGGGCAAAAGTCCTCGGACTTATCACGGAACACACTGAATGTATTGCTGTGGCAGGAACGCATGGAAAAACTACAACGTCTACCCTCATTGCGCATTTATGCAACGTAGCCGGACTTCCCTTCTCCTGTTTTCTGGGAGGAATCTCTGAGAATTTTAAATCGAATTTCCTCTATAAAGGAAATCAATATTCCGTCGTGGAAGCGGATGAATACGACAGAAGTTTTCTGCAGCTTTCTCCGGATTGGGCCATCATCACTTCCGATGATGCAGATCATCTCGATATTTATGGCGACGCTGAAACCATCCGCCGAGGATTTCAGGATTTCGCAGATCTCATTCCGGAAAACCGACAGCTTTTTGTGAGGAAAGGAACCAATTTAAATCGGCCCTGCATGACCTACGCCGTCAACAGTCCGGCTGATTTTTATTCGGATGAGCTTCGGATTGAGGAAGGACGGATGCATTTCAGCTTTCATCATGAGGGAAAAACAACGCCGTTTTCTTGGGAAATCCCGGGAATTCATAATGTGGAAAATGCCACAGCCGCTATTGCCCTGCTCAACAGTTTGGGAATAGATATGTCCACATTGCAGCAAGGCATCAGCAGTTTCAAAGGCATTAAAAGAAGATACACCATTCATCATTTTGAGGATAAAATTTACATCGATGATTATGCGCATCATCCCACGGAATTGGATGCCGTTTTAAACTCTATCCGCACCTTTTATCCCGAGAAAAAGTTAATGGTCGTTTTCCAGCCGCATCTGTTCAGCCGCACCCGCGATTTTGCCGACGGATTTGCAAAAAGCCTTTCCAATAGTGATGAGCTGCTGTTGTTGGACATTTATCCGGCAAGAGAACTTCAGGAAGATTTCCAAGGAATCACTTCCGAATGGTTATCAGAGAAAATTATTCATCAGAACAAAAATGTAACATCGCTGGAGAACAGCCTGGAACTGATAAAAGAAAAAGATTTCGATATTATCCTTACAGCGGGTGCCGGAAATATCGACCGGCTGTATGACCCAATAGTAGAATGGCTCAGCACAAAATAGCATGAAGAATAAGTGGAGAATACTGAAGATACTCGTAACAGTGATCCTTTTTGGGTTTCTGTTAAGCTTCTCTTTGCAGCGTTTCAGCGATGCACCGATGGAGCAGGTATCTGTCAATTTAGTAGATCTGCAGGGTAGTGAAAAGGTCTATTTTATTGACGAAAAGGAAATCAGAAATTTAATTAAGAAATCAAATCCCACTAAAAAGATTGGTGATATTGATATTCCTGCATTGGAAAAAAAGATCAGCAGGCTTCCTTCCATCGACAGTGCCAATGTGTATCTGAATCTGAACGGACGGCTGAATGTGGATATCGTACAGCGTGTTCCCGTCTTTAGGCTGAACAAAAACGGAAACGATTTTTATGTGGACCGCAAAGGCAATGAATTTCCGGTTTCTCGGATTTATTCGCATCCGTGCATGCTGGTGACGGGAAATGTAAAAAAGGAAGAATATATTCCTTTGGCAGAGCTGATCGACAAGATCAACCAGGATCCTTTCAGTAAGAAATATTTTATTGGTATTTCAAAAGTGAAAAAGGATTACAACCTCCTTACCAGCGAAGGAAACTTCAAAGTAGAAATAGGAAATCTGGAAAATATCGAATTCAAAGTGAAAGGTTTCAAAACCTTTGCGGAGAAATTCCTGGTTTTTCAGGATCAGAATAAATATACCAAGGTTTCCGTAAAATACGATAATCAGATTGTCACCACGCTCAATCCGCAGTATGAAGGGAACGACAGCATTTTAACGGTGCGGAAAAAGCAACTGTCGAAGATTCCTGAACTCGCCGAAAGAAAACAGGAAATGATCAGAAAAAAAACAGAATAAAATCAAATCAATATACAATGCAAAATCAAGAGTATTCAGTAGGACTGGACATCGGGACAACCAAAATTGTCGCCATTGTCGGACGGAGAAACGCTCATGGGAAAATCGAAGTCATGGGTGTCGGAAAAGCAAAAAGTTTGGGCGTGCACAAGGGAATTGTGAACAATATTTCCCAAACCATCAATTCCATAAAAGCGGCCATTGCAGAAGCGCAGGCCAGCGCAGAAGTTCCTATTCATAAAGTGACCGTCGGGATTGCCGGAAAGCACATTCGATCGCTTCAGCATTCCGATTACATTATGAGAGAACATCCCGATCAGTATATTACAGAAAAAGACATCGAAGCCCTGAAAGAACAGGTAAAGAAACTCGTCATGCTTCCCGGCGAGGAAATTATTCATGTTCTTCCTCAGGAATATAAAGTGGACAGCGAAGGTGAAATTCATGAACCTGTCGGAATGCACGGAAAACGCTTGGAAGCGAATTTTCACGTTGTGGTAGGACAGATGGGAAGCATCCGGAATATTGCAAGATGTGTAAAAGAAGCCGGACTGGAAATGGAAGCGCTCACTTTGGAACCTCTCGCTTCCTCCGAAGCCGTACTCACTAAAGAAGAAAAAGAAGCCGGAGTTGCCATCATCGACATAGGCGGCGGAACCACCGATATCGCGATTTTCAAAGACAATATTATCCGTCATACCTGCGTCATTCCTTATGGTGGAGGTATTATTACGGATGACATCAAGGAAGGCTGCTCCATCATCGAAAAACATGCAGAACAACTGAAAGTAAAATTCGGTTCTTCTCTTCCCGATATGGAGAAGGAAAGTACTTTTGTCACCATTCCCGGACTGCACGGAAGACAGGATAAAGAAATTTCCCTGAAAACACTGGCGCAGATTGTAGGTGCCCGTGTGGAAGAAATTCTGGAAATGGTAAACACTGAACTGAAAGCTTACGGCGCCTTCGAGCAGAAGAAAAAACTGATTGCAGGAATCGTGCTTACCGGCGGCGGATCCAACCTGAAGAATCTTCGTCTGCTGGCCAATTACACCACCGGGTTCGACAGCAGAATCGGTTTCGCCAACGAATATATTGTGAATGATAAAAACCAGTATCTGAAAGGGCCGGAATTTGCCACCGCAATTGGATTACTGATGGAAAGTTTAAAAATCAGAGACAAAAAATCCTATACCACAGAAGTGGAAAATACCGCTGAAGCTACTGAAAACACTCCCGCTGAAATGGTTTCCGACAACGGACAGGAAACAGTTTCAAATGAAGAAACCACCGGCGAATCCAATGCTGAAAGGAAGAGAAAAGGACTCACTTTCGGACAGTCGTTAATGGAAAAAGTTAAAAAGTTCTTTGAAGAAGTAGAATAAATCAAATTAAAATAAGCAATATGGAAAATTATAACACACAAGGATTTTCGTTCGATCTGCCCAAAGGAAATTCGTCGATCATTAAGGTTATTGGAGTCGGTGGCGGCGGCAACAACGCCCTGAAACACATGTACGAGAGAGGAATTCACGGCGTAGATTTCGTGATTTGCAATACCGATGCGCAGACATTGGACAACAATCCCGTTGCCAATAAAGTCCAGCTGGGAATTTCCACTACAGAAGGTTTGGGCGCAGGTGCCGACCCTGAAGTTGGGGAAAAAGCCGCCATCGAAAGCATCGATGAAATAAAAGCCGCCATGGGACAGAACACCAAGATGGTCTTCATCACAGCCGGAATGGGCGGCGGAACCGGAACCGGAGCCGCTCCCGTTATTGCAAAAGTGGCAAAGGAAATGGGAATCCTGACTGTAGGAATTGTAACCGTACCTTTTAGTTTTGAAGGGAAAAGAAGACTGGATCAGGCGGAACTCGGATTGGAAAAACTGAGAAATAATGTGGATTCTCTCATCGTGATCAATAATGACAAACTACGCCAGCAGTTTGGAAACTTAGGTTTCAAACAGGGATTTTCAAAGGCGGACGAAGTGCTGACCAATGCGGCAAAAGGAATGGCCGAAGTCATCACAGGATATTTTGATGTGAATATTGACTTCCGTGATGCCAAATCGGTTCTTCAGAATTCCGGAACAGCACTCATGTCCACAGGATCAGCTTCCGGTGAAAATAAAGCCGAAGAGGCCGTGAAAAAAGCCCTTGATTCTCCGCTGTTGAACGACAATAAAATTACCGGCGCCAAAAATGTACTGCTACTCATCAGAAGTGGTTCGCAGGAAGTCACGATGGACGAAATCGGAATTATTATGGATCATATTCAGCAGGAAGCAGGAAATACTGCCGATATTATTTTCGGGGTCGGAACTGACGATGAACTGGAAGAGCAAGTGAGCGTATTGGTCATTGCCACCGGTTTTTCAAAAGACAACCATAAAAATACGGCTTTTACAGAAAAAATAAAATACAACCTGAACGACAGGGCTGAGACAACGCAACGGAATTCTCCTTTCAGATCCGGCGCCGACAAAGAAGAGTCTTCAGAAAAAGACTTCAGTTCGCCGACGCTTTTCCGCCTGGATGATGAAGATGAAACAGGAACTCCAGATTTTCCGAAAAATACCGCTGCAGTAAAAGAAATAAAAAATGATTTTAAAATCATTGACCGGGAAGAAAAATACCGACAATTTGAAGAAAATGATGATTCTCATAACGCTGAACCTCTTTTCTCGGGAAATGCCGAACCGTTAGCCGAACAGGATCTGGAAACACAGTCGTTCCGTTTTGAAACCGAAGAGAAACCTGCCAAAGATGAAAACAATTTCGGAAATGTGCCGCCAGTTTCTTCTCAACAGCAAGACGAAGAAAAACCGATGGAATACAGCTTTTTCGTAAATGACCCGATTCCCGAATTCAATTTTGAAGAAGAAAAGGAAACTTCCTCAAAGTCGGAAGATTTTGCAAAACCGGAAAATAATGCGGCAAACCCCGAAACCCAACTC
Source organism: Chryseobacterium sp. (assembly GCA_015478785.1). Classification (GTDB taxonomy): domain Bacteria; phylum Bacteroidota; class Bacteroidia; order Flavobacteriales; family Weeksellaceae; genus Chryseobacterium_A. The sequence continues at coordinate 56,968 of JADMKO010000158.1, forward strand.
ATTCCAGATGCAGAGCCGATTACGGAAACGGAAGAATTTACTTTTATCAATAAAACCGTTCATTCGGACAAAGTTGCAGAAAGGAGAAACAAACTGAAAGAATTTAATTCCCGATATCTGGTAACGGAACATGAAAGTGATTTCGAAACCATTCCCGCTTTCAGAAGAAAAAACATTACCATCGATGGAAATAATGCTTCGGAGCAACATGTGCAAACGTTCCTTTCCGAAAACGATAAGGGACAAATGCAGGTTCGCGAAAACAGATTTCTGAATAAAGATGTAGATTAATCTTAAAAAAAGCAGAAAATGAGTTTAGAAAACACCATCAATGATGCCATCAAAACCGCGATGCGGGAGAAAGACAAAACGGCTCTCGATGCTTTGCGCGCCGTAAAATCGCAGATTATTTTGCTGAAAACAGAAGCCCGCGGTGCTGAAGTTTCTCCAGAACAGGAAATCGCCATTCTTCAGCGGATGATCAAACAGCGGAAAGATTCCTATGAGCAGTTTGCTGCGCAGGGAAGAGATGATCTGGCGACCGTGGAAACGGATCAGATGAAGGTCATCGAAAAGTTTCTTCCGGCACAGCTTTCGCCTGCTGAACTGGAAACAGAAATTAAGAAAATTATAGAAGAAACCGGTGCCACTTCTGTCAAAGATCTCGGGAAAGTGATGGGGACAGCCTCTAAAGCTTTAGCCGGAAAATCCGACGGAAAAAGCATCTCCGAAATGGTGAAAAAGTTGCTTTCCTAAGCAGCACATCACTTTTCGGCATTGTGTGGATATCCAACCTTTGCATATCGATTTGATTGAAGCCCGGAACCTCTTTTGGTTCCGGGCTTTTTAGAGCCTGTTTAAATTTTACAATTTTCAATTTTATAGCTATTTTTGGATGGATTTTGCTCTTTTAGGGTGAAAGTTTAGCGGGCTAAAAGGGTGAAATACGCCGTAAAGAGCATAAAAGTGTAATTGAGATTTTTAAAATACCTATATTAAGAATATTTCGTTAAAATTTAAACTGGCTCTATGTTTTCTACATTAAAAATGTGCCCATCCCTGAGCGGTAATTTCCGCCAGTTCGTTGCTGCCGCTCAGCACCAGATGATTGCCTTGGGAAAGCTCAACAGCATGGCCGATCACTGTAAAATCCAGATGGTTTTTGATCTTCTCAAAATCCTTTGGTGCAATGGTGAAAAGAAGCTCATAATCCTCACCTCCATTCAGTGCACACGTTACCGGACTGATGTTGAATTCCTCCGCCGTAGAAACCGTCAGCGGATCCAGCGGAACTTTATTTTCATAAATCCTGAAACCGACCTCCGATTGTTTTGAAAGGTGAAGCACTTCTGAAGCCAGGCCATCCGAAATATCAATCATGGACGTCGGAACGATTTCCAAACCTTCCAGAATTTCCCGCACATCGGTTCGCGCTTCGGGTTTCAGCTGCCTTTCCAACAGATAATCATAACCTTCCATTTCAGGCTGCATCTGCGGATTTGCCAGAAATACAGCGTGTTCCCTTTCCAGAATCTGAAGTCCGAGATAGGCACCTCCCAAATCTCCGGTCACCACCAACAAATCGTTTTCTTTGGCACCTTTCCGGGTGACCATTTTATCCTGATCCGCAGCGCCGATGGCAGTAATGCTCATCACCAAACCGGAAGTGGAACTCGTGGTATCGCCGCCAATTAAATCCACTTTATATTTCTCGCATGCCAGCGCAATTCCTGAATAAATCTCTTCCAGTGCTTCCACCGGAAAGCGGTTGGAAACCGCCACAGAAACCAGGATTTGAGTGGGAACCGCATTCATGGCAGCAATATCGCTGAGGTTGGCCACAATGGTTTTATATCCCAGATGTTTTAACGGAACATATCCCAGATTGAAATGTACGCCTTCGGCAAACAGATCTGTGCTCACCACCATTCTTTTTCCTTCGGGAAAAATAACAGCGGCATCATCGCCAACACCCAGTTCGGACGACGGATTCTTCAGACTGAACTTTTCGGTAAGGTGACGGATAAGGCCAAATTCGCCTAAAGTTGAAATCGGCGTCAGGTCCTGATTTTTATTTTCAAGCATCAGTGAAAAAATTTAAAATTAAGGTTAAATTGTAAAGAGTTCCGGATCCACATTTTCCGGTCGGAAAGGCAAAGCTTTCAGATGATCTTTGGTGAGAACCTCAGCGTTTTCCGAACCGTAACGCTTCATGAAGACCAGGATATCATCCGGCGGCGTGGTGGATTTTCTCAGCATCATATCAATCCAGACTCCCAAAGCTTCGGAAGTCGCACAGTGGGTTCCATCCGGAAGATAAAATTGATGAAGAAAACGATAAATTCCGCCATCTTCAGAGAATCCGTTGATTTCCAGACTTACTTTTATTTCCTGATCAAGATAAATTTCCTTAAAAAAAGAATACTGTTCATGCAGAATCACCGGACCTATTCCCCAGCGGTTCAGTTCGCTGAGACCCATTTTATTTTTTCCCATAAAAGACATTCTCGTTTGGGCACAGTATTCTACATAAGCAGCGTTGGCGAGGTGCTTGTTGGCATCAATATCACTCCAGCGCACTTCAAAAGTATGATAATAAACAGACATATTTCAGATTTCTGCAAAGATAAAGATTTGGAAAGGAAGTGATCCGCGGAGTCACAGAAATTATGATGATCGACCAGATTAGTAACTCTGACGGCAAGATCCCCAAAGAAGTAATTATTGAGGATAAAACAGCCGTTGAGCAACTGAGGCTCATACAATAGCTTGAAGAAGAAGAAGAGATGCAACTATTTTTCGCCTGATTGATAAAATGCTGACCAATAAAAAATTTAAAGACTTCTTCGCTAAAAATGCAGCGACATTATAGCAAAAAGCCTGACATTAAATCGGGCTTTGGTCTCGTAATTTTTGTATTGCTGATTTTATTTCTTCTTCTAATCTATCATCACCATAATAACTTGGGTCTTCCTTTCGCAATTTTTCGTTAGGCTCCCAAATTGATCAACACCCGACGTATCGGTATAATGGTCAGGAGCTCTAAATGCTTCTCCATTCACGGTATAGTTTCCTCCTTCTCCTAAAACAACATTTTGATTTATTCCAATATCGGCTCCGCTTCTTCCTAATGTAGTAGAATAACGACTATTTGCATCTCCACGCCCATCTGCATATGAAGCAAAACCGGCCGCAGTAGCCTCTTGTTTAGAATTAATATCACTTCGATATTCCCAATTGCTCATGCCTGTCCTTTTTACCCAATCTTCGTTTTGTCTTCCATCAGGATCGATATAACGAATAGGATTATTAAATGCGTAAGTATAAGGCGAGAATCTTCTGGAAACTTCGGCAAGCGGGTCGTGTTGCCCCCAAATTACAGCATCCGACATATTAAACCTTGCTCCATAATCATACATTCCAATCTCTTGAAGCTCCTTCCCATTATACTTGTAATTAAAATAACTTCCTGTTCCAAAATGGGCATCCTCTTCAGAGTTCCTCACAAAGCTCATCCCGAAAGGATAATAGTCATTACTGTCAGTTACTATTGGTTGGTTTCCTTCATTTTTATAGCTTAGCCTCACGTTTCCAAGGTGGTCTGTATACTGGTAAATCTTATAAAAATCATAAAGTTAAAAGAGAAGAAGTAGCTTAAACTTTTAATCTTCAGACCTATAAAAATTTAATATTTCACCTGTGTTTTTATTAATATTAATATAAATTTTGCAATATCTACATTTATAGCTTTTTACAACAATATGCCAAACTTTATTCCCTGCTATTGAACTTATTTCATATGGTTTAGCTTTATCGGGATTTAACAATTCTCTTTTTTCTATGAGAAGATCTGTATATTTAATTGCGGTTTCTTCATCAGGTATAACGTCCAGTCCATAACGATCTATTAATTTACAAGGAAGTTGGTCTACTCCTCTGTCTTTATCTTTACACTTTATTTTTTTTTGTGCCATCAGTGATAATGGGAAAAAAAATATAATTATTAGAATTATTCTTAACATTTTTAATATCTTTTAGGTTCATTTGGATTAAAGTTTTTAGGTAATATATCAGGCATTGTCGTTGGGGATATATTATTGAGTCTTAGACTCTTTGATGCGGGATCAGATGGCAAATCTCTAGTTACCGGAATATCATAGTTTTTAATAGGAGCGCCTCCAGCATCTTTTTTTCCAGAATTAGAATTATTACTGACTCCAGGTATGTACTCTCTTAAACCTCCATCAGGTGTGGCAACATATCCAGTAACAGGTTTCCCGTATTCGTTGCCTACTATAGTGTCACCATCTTTTACTTTATTATTATATACTGAAATATCTTGGGAAGAAAATTTATTGTTTGTACTTATATCTTTCCCATCAAAATTCATCAAATCAGTTTCGCCTGAATGTGTATGACCATCGCCTACAATTATTACTAATTTGGATATCTCTGCTAAGTCCGCTCCTGCAATACTATTAGTCAAACCTTCATTCCCTGCTGTTGGTATGCTGTAACTATAATATTCCGCACCGTTTTCATCCGTGCTTTTATAAAAGGTTGTCCGAATTTCTATATTATAATTGATTGATAATCCGTTATATTCTTTCCCAAAATCAATTGCAGCAGCTCTTAGGTTTTTAAAACGATCTCCAGGGTTTTCAAACTCGGTCGCCATTCTGCCATCGGGGTCGATAAATCTAATCGGATTATTGAAAGTGTAATTGTACGGACTGTGTCTTTTCATCTTCTCCGCCAGCGGATCCACAACTCCCCATCTCCCAATATCCGGCATATACATTCTTGCTCCGTAATCGTACATACCTGTTTCCTGTAATTCTTTTCCATTGTATTTATAGTTATAATAACTTCCTGCTCCAAAATGAGCATCTTCTTCAGAGTTTCTCACAAAACTCATCCCGAAGGGATAATAGTCATTACTATCGGTTACTATTGGGTTTTGGTTTCCTTCATCTTTATAGCTTAACCTCACGTTTCCCAAGTGGTCTTTATACTGGTAAATATATTCTTTATTTTCAAAATCATAAAAACCTTCAGTGGTTGGGAAAAAGCGTAAGGCAGTTTCATTGGGGCTCAGCTGCATCTCTTCAATAAAAGCTTCCTGTTCATATGCAAAATACACAGGGTTCACATTGTTGTCCGGTGTGCCTTGGGTGGTAAGATAATGGAACCCGTCAATATATTCGGTGATGGTAGCAAAAACCCCGTTTTGTTGGGTAAGGGTTGTGAGTTTTCTAAGCTTGCTGCCATCTGCATGGTACAGCAATTGTTTTTGTTATTATAACTGCTCAGATTTATCCTTTCTTAAAAGAAATTATTAATTTTCTTATTAAAAAAAATAATAATAACCCACCTATAAAAATTAGAAAGGTATGTTTTAAATCAGTAACGCTAACTCCTTTAGTAGATTTATCTTGAAACAAAAAAAACACTAAAGGTATAAGACAAATCATTATCCAAATTCCCAAAATATATTTCATTATTCTTCTTTTTTCTTTCTGTAATCGACATAATTATAAATTTGAGACATAACCTGTTCTCTCATTGATGAAGTCATTCCTTCAAAACTAATACTAACATTACCATCATATCCTGTTACGATTTTATCAAAAGATCCTGTTAATAGATTATGTACATTTACTGCGCTTGTAGATATTCTTTCCGCTTCCTGTGTATTTCCATATCGATCATTTAAAACAGAATGTTCATCCATCGTTTTACCCTTGTGAGCATAAGCATCTTGCAAAGAGTGAATGCCTAGTCCAAAATCTTGTATCGCTTTAGAATTGGTTTTTAAATCGGATAATTTTCCTCCTTTTTTTGCGGAATCAAAAATTTTCTGCCAACCAAATTGCATACCACGTCTCGTAGCATCTTCTGCGGTGTATCCCTGATCCTTTTCCCATCCGGACCGCATAGAGTGCCAAACATTATAATTATTTCCGAAGCCGATATAATTGACATTTTGGCTATTTGCTGTGGAGGAATAATCTATACTTTTTCTATACGACATCATATCTGTTGGATGTGAAGCGTTATTTGCGTGAATATGACCACCTGGATTATCTGCATATACAGAAGCATAGTGCGCTATTAAATCTGCTTGTTTTTTTCCAAAACCAGCTTTTGCTAAAGAGTTATAAGTCATATTATAATGCCTTGTAACGGTCCACTGTCCTTTGATGTCAATATTTATTACAGGATTATTCAAAACATATTGATATTGAGAATAATTATAAAAAGCCTCACTTTTTATGTCTTGTACTCCCCATCTTCCTATATCCGGCATATAGAATCTAGCGCCATAATCATACATTCCGGTCTCCTGCAGTTCTTTGCCGTTGTACTTGTAATTAAAAAAACTTCCAGTTCCAAAATGGGCATCCTCCTCAGAGTTCCTCACAAAACTCATCCCAAAAGGATAGTAATCATTGCTGTCGGTTACTATTGGTTGGTTTCCTTCATTTTTATAGCTTAATCTCACCGAGCTTCGCTCCCAATCTTCGCCCAAAGTTGCACTTTGTTCTCGCTTGTCAAAATGGTCTTTGTCTCCGGGATATTTATTTTTTTAATGGAATCGGCGAACCTCCTTCGTCGGTTTGTACTGGTAAATATATTCATTATTTTCAAAATCGTAAAAGCCTTCAGCGGTGGGAAAGAATTTCAATACATCTGCGAAATTGGTTTCGGTGGTGAAAGCGATGAAGGCTTCCATTTCGTATGCATTGCCACCGGCATCCTGAAACATTTGCCATAATTCATCATCTCCTACCGAGGAAGCGTAATGAAAACCATCCAGATATTCTGTAGAAGAGGAATACATCTTTCCCTCAGTTCCGGTGGAAAGGAAGTTCTTCTTCAGCTTTGTTCCCATTTAGCTGCTTCACCATTTAAAGCCTCAATTGATTATTTAGGTTTATTTTTATGCATTTTTTGCCCATTCAGGAAGTTCTTTCCAACCTTCTGGAGGTGCTGATTTTATACTATCTGGAACTGGAATATCTTGGAATATTTTTGCCCCGCCAAAGTCATACTTTGAAGAATACTGCACTAAATACCTCTTTCCCACTTGTGGTCTGTATCTATCGTCATAAACAACAGAACTTTCATATTTATTGTCGTGTTTATAATATGAATAGATTATTGATTCGTGCGATATGATAGGCCAATATTTTTTAGTTACTATACCTATTGTATAATTTCCTTTTTCTATAGAAATATTTTTGAAATATAAAAATATACAGAAAATAATAAACGGTATTATCACAATCATTAAATTCCATTTTGATTGTCTTACAAAAATATAATAATGCAATTTTTTTAATAAATTTCTCATAATTCTATGGAATTTTATTTTGTAAAACGGTAGCTCCGTAGTCTGGGGTATTCATTAAAACAGTAGCAGCGGCTGTTCCAGCAGATTGTCCAAATCGTGTGGTGGTTTGCATATAACTGCCTATAACCGTGCTTTTAAAAGCAGATGAACCGCTGATTCCTTTTGCTGCTGCACCTCCTGCAATACCCAATACTGATTGCGTAGCAAATTCCTTCCCTCCAATACTGCCATTTAAAACTGTAGCTTGTCTGCTTCCCGACAAAACTGTAGAGGAAGATATTAGAGAATTACCTACATAATTCATTCCTGCTCCTGCCAATATAGATTGAGTAAGGTTAATGTCTCCTAAAGCATTTCCCAAATTTCCTCCATTAGTAGAAAGATTTACAGCTGTTTGAACAGTTGCATCTGTTAACATCCTACCTCCAATTGCTCCTGCTGTCATTTCTCCTGATAGTGCAAATCCTCCTGCTCCTCCTGTTGCTAATGCTAAGGGAATACCTATAAAAGCAACCTTTTCAAAAGTTTCTATTTGTTGACAAGCCTCACAATTTGCAATAGCTTCTCCTAATCTGGCCCTATTAACATCCGTAAAATCCTCAGACCAATTACCTTCAGTTTTTAATGTTACTTCAGATCCTGAGATGGAAGTATATGTATTATTGGTTTTTCCGTCAGAATAACTATCATAACCAGCAGCAGCAGCTTGTGAAGCATTTTTTATCTTATCTTCCCAGTGCCATTGTGTACTTCCGTTGGCATCCGTTTTTCCAACCCAATCCGTTCCCTGTCTTCCGTCAGGATCAATAAATCTAATCGGATTATTAAAAGCGTAATTGTACGGACTGTGTCTTCTCATCTTCTCCGCCAGTGGATCCACTACACCCCATCTACCAATATCCGGCATATAGAATCTTGCGCCATAATCGTACATTCCTGTCTCCTGCAATTCTTTGCCGTTGTACTTATAATTAGTATAACTTCCTACGCCAAAAACAGCGTTCTCTTCCTCGTTTCTTATGAAATTCATCCCAAAAGGATAATAATCATTGCTGTCCG